>JBARRC010000771.1:0-3566 GCA_049644045.1 Phycisphaerae bacterium | reverse complement strand
CGTCGATAAGTTCAGGAACCTGTATGGTGCGCCGCAGAAGTCGCGGGCGGATATCGCCGGTGATCCGCCGGCCGGCATTCCGGACCAGCTCGCCAACTTCGTCGACATCTCGTATGACGTCGATGCGGTCCGTGGTCTTCCGTATCCGTTCCCGTATCCGCCGGCCGTGCTGTGTCCGTAGCGCTGCGGCGCTAACGGCGTGGGTAATTGATCCGACGGGGCAATGGGATGGGCCGAAAACGGCCCATCCCACCCCGGAGGCTCAAGAAGGTTTTCTCACAACCCTTCACCGGAACGGTAAGTTCAGTTGATTCTTCAGAGAGGAGTGGCCGCCCCAAAGGGCGGCCTTTTTTTGTGCGCAGACCGCCAAGCTCGATCACATCGAGCCGCATACGGAAGTCATCTATGATGGATGTTCACTTCCGGAACCGTTTCCCAGCCCGCACCGGGCCATCCATTGCTCCAGGGTCTTCCACATCGCGTAGGCCGGGAACGAAAAGAGAATGTGCGCCGGATGAGGTTGAGTAATCCACCGGGCCGCTGGAATTCCTGGACATTCCAATCTGGTTTTGTCGAAAGTGATCTGTTGCGGTGTAGCTATAAGGAACTCGATCGTAAGGCCGGGGAAAGACCGTAGAAGGATCGAAAGACATGGATAGCAGCAAAGAACGGGCGTCGGCGTGGCGACGAGGAAGCAAAACAACCGGCGGGTTGTGTCTGGGACTGGTCGTGTCGCTAGGCATCGTTGGCTGCGCCGACCACCGGGTCAGCTTGAGCGAATTCCTCGACATGCAGCAGGCGGCGACCGCTGAGCAACACCAGGCGGCCCAGGAGCCGCCGGCGCCTGATCTCGGCGCAAAGCTCGGGCCTTTCAAGGTCGGGCCGGACGATGTCCTTGCAATTCATCTCACCGGGGCCAACGGCGCCCCGCTCTTCCCGGCACCAGTGCAGGTCCGCATCGATCGCAAAGGGGAGATCGAGTTGCCGGTCGTCGGGGACATCAAGGTTGCCAGCATGGAGCTGCAGGACGTCGAGGACACGATTCACCGGTCCTATGTGCCGGGGGTCTACACGGAGGCGGTCTGCCACGTGGAACTGATATCGGCGGATACGACGAACGTGCTGGTGACAGGAGCCGTGACACTACCGGGACTGGTGCCGCTGCGCCGCACCGAATGCAATATGCTCTACGCAATCGTCGGGGCGGGAGGTGTGTCCGAGCTGGCTTCAGGAAGGGCGACGCTCCGCCGTATCAGGCGCCCGGTGGAGGAGGTCACCCTTGATCTGACGGACCCGGTCCATCTTGGGGCTGCGCTTGCGCTCGAACCGCTCGAGCCTGGAGACATCGTGTACGTGCACGCGGCTCAACCGAACACGATCTTCGTTGGTGGCCTCGTGAACCGGGCCGGACCACAGGACTATCCGCCCGCCTCCAAGATCACCGTATTGCAGGCGTTGGCGGCGGCCAGTGGATTGCGCACCGACATCTTCACCAAGAAAGCCACGCTAATTCGCAGTATGCCCGACGGGAGGGACATGCACGTTAAACTGGATCTCAACCGTCTGGCCAGGGGCGACGATCCCAACATCGCGCTCGCCGCGGGTGACATCCTGTGGGTCCCGGAAACATGGGAAACGAGGGTTCAGGATTTCATCAATCGTAACATCTTCTTCCGTGCCGGTGTCAGCGTGAACTACAACGTCACAGGCATCGAGTTCCTCAACCGCAGAAACCTGCAAGCCAGCCGCACGGGCGGCGGCACCTTGCAGGATGCGTACGACCCGTTGGGTTTCTTGACCCGCAATACGACGCTGCAAAGCCTCGAGGCGCGACCGCAGCCATAAGCGCGAGGTGAGCGTTCATCAGTCAGCTATCCCGCATCATTGATGATGCCATGCCAGACGATATTATGCTTATATGGTTCAGCCTGACGGTTTGCGCCCCAGCTTGTTATCCCTCATTGCTTGCTGTTGCGGGGTGGCTGCGTGCGCCCACGCCGAAGAGGGCAACCAGGTCGAAGTAGCGGAGGGGCTGCACGCCGACGGAACCTACTCGGATGTATACCTGAACGACAGCTTCGAAGCCGCCGATGCCATCGCTGAAGCACGGACTCTTGCCGGTCGCGGCCAATGGAGCGAAGCCGCCCAGATGCTTCAGCAGACGTCGGAAAACGCCGGCGACAAGCTGGTTCGCGTTGCGCCGGCTTACTACGTCGGTATCCGTGATCACATCAACACGATCGTAGCCAACTGGCCCGAGGCGGGGATCAACGCCTACCGGACGCTGTTTGAAAGGGAGATGCGGGAATCGCTGTCGTCGCCATGGGTGTCGCGCACATTGCACGAGCTGCTGCCTTTGTTCGATCGCTACTTCTGCACGGCGCCAGCGGCCGAACTCGCCGACACGATCGGGCAGTTGGCGATCGAGTCGGGCGATCTGGCGCTGGCGCAGTACGTGTACCGTCGTGTGCTGGACAACCATCCCGACGGACCCGGGTATGCGCCGCGCTACGAAGCCATGCTGACGCTCATCGCCGCCATGCGCGGCGAGGGAGAGGCGGACAGGCCTGGACCCGAAAGCGACGTGAAGATTCGCTGGATGGGACGGGATCGCCTCGTCCGCGAGGTGACGGCCGAAGTGAGAAAGGGCTTTTCAGCCCTGCGCGTGCAGAGCTCGCCGCTGGAGTGGCCGATCTTTGGAGGCAATGCAGATCGCAATCGGCCCTCTTCCACGAGTGTCAACGAGCTTGGATTGTTGTGGCGGTTCGATGGATTCGAAGCCGGGGGACCCGGATCAACGGGTGAGCACCCCGACCTTCCCACGATTGAGGGTCGCGGCCGTGCGCGGCACCTTTCCGTCCATCCGGTCGTCAGTGGCGGACTCGTCTTCGCGCAGTGTTTTCGCGAAATCGTGGCGTTGCATCGCAATACGGGCATGGTGGCGTGGCGTTTCCACGCGGATGACGGCGACGCCTCCGGCTTTGGCTATATGGAGGAAGAGCCGCCCGCATGGGATTCCGCCACGGTCCATGACGGGCGGGTGTACGCGTCGCTGCCGGGTGACTCGGTGCCGTACTACAGCTACGAATCAGCGCGGAGCCCCCCGGAGTTGATCTGCCTCGACGCCGACACCGGGCGCGTGATCTGGCAAGCGGACCAGCAGGCGGCGGCGGAGGAGTTCGCCGAGATCAGCTTCGACTCGACGCCGATCATCCAACATGGTCGCCTGTATGTTGTCGGCCGCCGCCGCCGATCCTTTGGCTTCGAAGATTGCTACCTGTATCGTTTTACTGCGGCAACCGGGGAGCTGGAACATCGGACGCATCTCGGGAGCGCTTCGACGGGAAGCTTTGGGGCACGGCATCCGACCCGGGCCATCGCGGCCTTGCACGGCGACACCGTTTACGTATGCACGGATCTAGGCGCGATCGCAGCGGTATCCGCACACACCAGTGCGGTACGTTGGCTTCGGTTGTACGAACGCGATCGCACCGGCACCGTTCGGGGATCGAGCCAATACACCAGAGACATTAGACCATGGGAATTCAACCCGGTCATCTGGTCCG
>JBARRC010000770.1:0-6335 GCA_049644045.1 Phycisphaerae bacterium | reverse complement strand
CCGGCTCTGCCGGTGGTCGTTGATTACATTACCACGTCCCACATGGCGGCGCTGCGCTTGGCCATGGCACCCGACCACATGCACTCGATCTTGACGGCGACATCGTGCGTCATCGATGCCACCTACCCGACTTGGGCCAAAACTCCCGGAGCGATTCAAGGGTGCCCTTGTGCATATCGTACCAGAAACTGAGAGCGGCCTCGTGTTTGTCCGCCTCGAAACGGTCTATCCACTTTACCAGCTCGGGATCCTCCTGGCCCTCCACCGTCTGCTTGCGTTTCAGAAAAGTGTAGACATAGTCGATGGCCCGGTCCGATTCCCAGAAGACCGAAGCATTTCTGCTGTTGATACGACCCGCCGTAATGGAGATACTTTCGAGGAAACCCTGCTTCAGGCCATACAGGGATTCGACAATCTCCGGGATCATCCCTTCGCCCCACGCCCTGTGAAAGCGACACATGCCCATGTTGTCCAATATCAACTCTTTCTGCAGTTGCTCGGCATTTTTGCGACCCAGTTCGCGCGGCGGCAGGAAGTCGTTGCCATAATACATATAGTATTTTCCCATGATAGCCATAGGCGACAGCACGCCCGGTGTCCAATACTGGTTGGGCACCATCCACCCCTTGCGCGCAAAGGCAATATAGACAAATGAGTCAAGAACACCCTTCCCCTTGTCTCGCGAGAGCTGTCGGGCGAATTTGCGTGCACCCTGTTCGAGGTTGAGTATCCCCCGCCCTTGAATAATCGAGTCGAGCAAAGCCATCCCAATGTCAGCATTGTGCATGGAATCCGAGACAACATTGAAGCCCTCTGGAGAGAAGACGGGGTGTTGTGTTACGCCAAGTTCCTCTGGAGTCAAAGATCGTTCAGACATACACTCCATAAGCCATGACACGATGCCGCCGACGGAAATAGCATCAAATCCATACATGTCGGCATGGTGGGTGAGCTTTTCGGCTGCACGCTGGTCGAAGACGCCGGAGAGCGGTCCCATGGTCTGGTAGGGTTCGTAGTCCTTCTTATACTCGCCGTGCATTTTCTTGCAGACGGCCGCGCAGGGTTCGCCGCAGGTATGTTGCTTTTTGGGCTTGATGGTCTCATCATTGAACTGCTTGAGGTAGTGGTTGACGATGAACTTGTCATGGATTTCAAGGCGCTCCTCTTCGGTTGCGTATATGCTACGGTAGTTAAAGGAAAGCAACCTTCCGGCCAGAGTGGTGTAATTGACGCCAAAAGTCCCGCCGGTCTGGAATTGCGGATCAAAACGGTATTTGGTCGTAGCTTCCAGGTCCTTAGCGGCCAGCTTCTTCTGGTACTTGTCCATGAACCACTGGTCTGCGACCTTGCGGTCCCGAAAATCCTCGTCGACAAAGGTGCCACCGTAGATAATGGCGGCGACGTTATGGTCTCGAAGGAGCTTGGAACCAAAGCCGCCGCGCCCCGCCCAGGTGTCGACATGAGTCAGCCGCCCCTTGCTGATCGGAACGGAAACGATGGCGCCGAAGTCCGTCGCCTCGGCCGCGGGTCCGACTGCAAGAATGCGCGGGTCCCTTGAATAGTGCTCGCCGAATCGGTCAAGGACGTGATCCATCAGAGAGTACACGCCGCCGCGCCCATCAGTCCATACCCTATGAAGTTCGACGGGAAGCAACCTGACCTCAACCTCCTCGCCACCTGTTCGGTTGAGGTATAGGATAGAGGGTGTTGGGGCTTTGCCGACGATGGAGAGCATGTTGAGCCCCAGGTTATCAAACACCAACGCCGCACCACCCATGGTGGAAATATAGAATCCACCCCAGCAGGGCGAGAAGCCGGTGACGATCAGCCGGTTCGATCCCGGAATGATGGAGCCGGCCAGAAGCCCGGCGCCAATGTTCAAAGAGTTGTAGCGACCGGAAAGATGAAGCCCGAGGTCAATTGGCCCAAAGAAGGGCCGGCCCACGGGGAACCGGTCAATTCGGTAGAAACCTGTTGTCACGTCGACAAACAGCACTTTCTGATAACTGTCCATAACTGTCTCCTGCAAAGCCCGATTATGCACGGTGCGAGGGGGCACCCAGTGCACATTTGTGAGTTCGCCGCTCCGGGTGCCATGCTAAGCCGAAGGCGCCGGCATGTTTGCCACTACAAGCAGCCGCATGGTGGCGCTTCGCTTGGCCATGCCACCCAGCCGCAGCCCTACGGACACAACATGTCCGGTGGGCCGTCGAACGGATAGGGCAGGCCACGGAACGCATCGACGCAATACGAGATGTCGACGAAGTTGCAAAGCTGGTCCGGAATGCCGGCCGGTGGTT
The DNA here is from genome assembly GCA_049644045.1 of Phycisphaerae bacterium. Classification (GTDB taxonomy): domain Bacteria; phylum Planctomycetota; class Phycisphaerae; order UBA1845; family UBA1845. The sequence continues at coordinate 4,035 of JBARRC010000770.1, read as the reverse complement.
CCCCGGCGATGTCCGACCGTGCCTTCCCCGGCGCGCCGGTCAGGTTTCTGAACTTGTCGACGAGCGAGGGAATGTCGTCGAAGTTGGTGATGCCGTTGGGCGCGCTCCAGCAATCCATGTAGCCGTGCCTGGTACAGCAGCCGCCGTACTCCCCGACCACGTCGCCCCAGATGCTTGTGGAAATCGGCAACGATTGCGAGTAGTTCGCTTCCACGCCCGCGTCACAGATATCGCCGATCGCCTGAATCTCGTACAGCGCACCGGGAACGACACCCTGATCGGAGACGTGCACCACGTCCAGCTCGCTCCAGTCCAGATAGACCGGATCGCACTCCAGCGACGCACCCATGAACGTCGGCGGCGGCGTGGGGCCCGTGCTGCCCGACGACTCACTGACCGGTTGCGGCTGACCCACCCACATCTGCCGGCCCTCGAGACCGGAAAACCGCGGCGGCATGGCCGCAAACGTCACCCGCATCGCCTGCGGCTTGCCCGGTTCGCCGGCCGTGAAGGACAGGTAACGGCTCTTGGTGCCGAATCCCCCATCGGGCACGCACGGATCGCCCTGCGGCGCCGACGACGGGGGACATTCGCACTCGTCGGGAACGCCGTTTTCGTTCTGGTCGAGTGAGGTGCCGGACTCGATTTCGCACTCGTCGGGGATTCCGTTGGGCTGGCAGTCCTCGCCTATCCCGTTTGCGAGTTCACAAGTGTCGGGGCTGCCGTTCGCATCACAATCGCACGCCTCGTCTATGTGATCACCGTTCGCGTCGCCGAGGCACGCCGTCACCTCAGCGCCCCCCCGCTCAAGGCACGTAAGCGCCCAGCTGTTACTGCAAATTCCGGTGGGCAGGCAGCAGATGACGGGTGGGTCGCCACACATTCCGTAGTGAGCGACGGAGACGCCGACACAGTCAGCGTAGCATTCGTTGTCGTAGGTGACGGCGTCGCAACCGCAGACGGGGAAGGCGATGTCCGGACAGAAGACCGGGTAGCTCATGCAGGCGCCCACGTTGTCAGCGACGTCACACTCCCCCGCGCAGAATTTGCAGAACTGGCCGGCAGCACATGGAATCTCTTCGATACCGCCACATGGTTCACATTCATCGGGAACCGCGTTGTCATTGCAGTCGTCGCTCGTCTCGTCGTCAATGTCGCACGCATCAGGAATCTCATTGGCGTTGCAGTCCGGACTCGTTCCCTCCGCAAGGTCACACTCATCTGGAACGCCGTTGGCATTACAGTCCTGGCTCGTTCCGTTCGCAATGTCACAGCCGTCGGCAATCTCGTTGTCGTTGCAGTCCTCCTGCGGCGGTTCGCACTCGTCGGGAACGCCGCTGCCGTTGCAGTCATCGCTCGTGCCGTCGAGAATGTCGCAACTGTCCGCAACGGTGTTCCCGTTGCAATCTGCCTCGCACTCGTCCGGGATTCCGTTCTCGGTGCAGTCCTCGCTCGTCCCGCCGGCCAGGTCACACCCGTCGGCGGTTCCGTTGGCGTTACAGTCCTCGAGCGGGGGGTCGCACTCGTCGGGAACGCCGTTACCGTTGCAGTCGTCGCTCGTGCCGTCCCGGATGTCGCAGCTATCCATGATGTTATTGCCGTTGCAATCAGGTTCGCAGTCATCCGGAATACCGTTTGCGTTGCAGTCATCGCTGACCTCGTCGACGATGTCACAACCGTCCGGATTACCGTTCTCGTTGCAGTCCGGCTCGCAAGCGTCGTTGATGCCATCCAGGTCGCAGTCAGGATCGCCAAGCACCCGAAACACGTAGACGGCCCCGGCGCCGTCGCCCGTTTCATCATTCCCAGAAGCGCCAGCCACGACATAAGCGCCGCTTATCGCGACTGCGACGCCAAGATGATCGTCTTCCGCGGCATCAGAGGCGGTCAGCTTGGCTTCCTCAACCCAGCTTGTCCCCTGGCGGCGGAACACGTACACCGACCCCGAATCGGAGCCCGCGTCGTCATCACCGTATGCCCCGGCAACGAGGTAATCACCATCAACCGCGACATGCCTCCCGAATCGATCCTCACTTTCCACACCCTCCGGTGTGAGCTTGGCCTCCTGGACCCAGTCGGTATCCTCGAGGCGAAAGACGCACACCGAGGCGGCGCCATACCCGTAAGGAGCCGGGGCACCCGCGAGCACCCGTTCGCCGTCAACGGCGACGGACCACCCGAGCTTGTCGAGGTACGCGGGGTCAGCATCCGTGAGCCTTGCTTCCTGGATCCAACACGCCCCGTCATCTCGGAACACGTAGGCAGATCCGTTTCCCCCTGTCCGACCGACGACCGCTACGTCGCCGGAGAGCGCGACGGAGTATCCGAAGTTGCCCAGGCTACTCCCGGACGAAGGGAACACCCTCCCCTCCTCGGCCCATTCGGTGCCATCACGGTGAAATACGTATGCTGCGGATGTGTTCATGGAGCTCACCAGCGCACGGTCACCGTCAATCGCAACGGCCCAGCCAAGCAGGTCTGTTCCCGTGGCGGTCAGCTCCGCCTCCTGAATCCAACCTGTCTCCGTACGTCGGAAGACGTATGCTGCTCCCGCACGCCACTCCGCGGTGTCGTGATAGGGCGCACCGACGAGGATCCGATCGCCGCTAATAGAGACGGAGTGCCCGAACTGGTCCCCGGCGACGCCGTTGCTGGCAACAATCTTGTCCTCCTCGACCCAGCTTGTGCCTTCGCGACGGTACACGTACGCGGACCCGGAACTCGGTCCGGCGTCGTCATCGCCCGAAACTCCCACGACGAGATAGTCGCCGCTGGTTGCGATGCGGCCCCCGAACGCGTCATTGGGTGAAGCGTCACTCGCCGTGAGCTTGGCGACCTCGCACTGCCCCCAAGCCGGCACGGGACAGGTCATCAGAAAGACCGCACCTGGGAAAGCAAGAACGATCGTACGACCCACGCTCGGCAACATGTTCCTATCCTCTCATAAGCAGGTTTGATGTGGCGGACACCGGTGCCTCTGCGGAGTCGAAAGGGATCGGAGTAGAAATCGTACGAACCGCAAACGGCAACGTTCCCTGGGCTCTTGCCACCGTGTCGGCCGGGACGCAGACAACATCCGTCGGGCGCGGAACGAACGGGTCCCAGTTGCTGGCATTCTGCCAGCGCCCGCCGGGCGGACCGATGTACATGGTGTCACAGGTTGGCACCCTGCTTGAGCTTTCAGCTACGTCGGTTGGTTGCGCCGGAATGTCAAGGGGCGTCATCGACCAAATGAGTGTGGCAAGCAGAAGACATCGCATCGTCATTCCTCCTGAAATGAGAAGTGGATTATCAGCGAATCACGCCCGGTTGTCAAGCATGTCCCGGATCGCCCTTGGCAGGCAAACCGGCGGAAAGCGCCGGGCCGTGATATCGCATATACTACCCGAAGGCCAAGCTCCGGCACATCACGATCGGCGATTGAGACCGCAATCAATCCCCCAATCCCCAATCGTGATCCGGTCCGCATATAAACAACGCTTCCATGGCCAGGCGCACAAAAAAACAGAGCGACTCCTTACGGAGTCGCCCCGTTAGATACATCCTTGTCGTTTCACGAGCAACGAGGGTCGCTCGCGGTTTCCACCTGGTTGAAGCTTACTTCGGGAAGCTGAATGGTTTCCCGTTGACGGTCGGCGTGGTCGCAACCATGAAGGACCCGGTCTTGGTGCGGGCGACCGCCTTGATCGTGTTCTTCCCGAACTTGGCCCACAGGACATCCTTGCACACCGTCGGGCCGGCTGTGCGGGTGTTGAAGTTTTTCCTGGTGGTCTTGGCCCACCGCGAAACCTGGGCGGCGCTGACGGTCTGGATAACAGCGCCCTTGTTGATCCAATTCGCAAAGCTGTTCAGCGTCGTGGGGCTTGGGCGGGTGTATCTGGCCGGACCACGCGTCTGATTGTAGAGCATCTTGTACGAACTGATCTTGGTCACGAACTCGTTGTAGCAGGTTTTGTACTCCGTGGGGACGCCGGTTGTTGCGACGTTCCCCCTCGTTCTCCCGGTGCTGCCGCGCTTGTTCGGTGTGCTGGTCCT
>JBARRC010000769.1:0-13862 GCA_049644045.1 Phycisphaerae bacterium | reverse complement strand
TCACAGCAGTATCCGAAGAACGAGCGTATACTTCAAGTGTGATGTCAGGTTTTCAGCCTGAGCTACGTACTACGTACTTCTGAGCAGGGAATGGCGAATGGCGAATCGCTGGACCGAGAATCCTCTCTCGGTCCTCCGGCAGGTGCCGAGAAAGGATTCTCGGCACAGCGTTATTCGCGGCACAGCGTGATCCAATCTGAGCCCCGAGCGCAAGCGCTTGCTATTACCCAACATCTCCAAAGGCGCCCCATAGGGGCAAGTGAGAATAGCCCAGCGATTTATCGCTGGGATGACGTTGCCGGACGATATCCCAGTCCCGTAGGGACGATTGAACCGACAAGCGGCACTCATCCGTCCCTACGGGACTGGGATCGTTCGCAAACACCACGTTCCCAGCGATAAATCGCTGGGCTATTGTCAAATGTCCCTCCGGGACAAGGTTCCGATCCGGCTGTGCGGGCTCGGGAGATGTGGGTAATAACAAGGCGTCAAGCCCGCGGCCCGGTCATTTCCAACAGGTTCTCGACCTGGTGTGCCAGGCGGGCGGTTGGGGATTGCTCATTGGCGACATCGGGTTCCGTACTCGTGTTGCGGTTTCCGCGCGCCAAGCTGTGCAAATCGGATAGATTTTCGCGGGCATCGTCAAACATCTGTTGGACGCCATCCGCAGCGTTACGAGAAACCCCCCGATCAGCAATCTGCGCCAGCTCGTCGGCAAGCCGGCGAGAGCTCTGCGATTGAGCAGCGAGCCGATCGCAGGCCGCCCGAGCGCTGCGTTCCGCGTGACGGGTCTTGGCCGATGCCTCGTGAGCACGATCCAGCAGCTTCCGCAAGTCGCGGATGATGTCCTTGACCGTGCCGGCGAGTTTTCGAAGTTGCTCCTCACGCCGCCCAAGCTCTTGCGAGGCCGTTTCCACCCGACCTGCCGTGGAGTGTGCCTGTTGGACCAACGGTTTGAGGTCTGCCACGGTTGCCCGTGTTTCCGCCCAGCCACGGGCCTTGCCTTTCAGTCGTCGCTCGAGCGCGGCGAGACGAAGGAAAACTCCGTCGAACTTTGAGCGAATCTCACCGCCGTACCCGGTATCACGGGGGGGTTCCGGTCGGTCGTTGACGTGAATGATCGGTGGTCGCTCCCGAAGCCGCGTCTCCATGTTCTGAACCTGGTGCGTCAACTCCTCAATTCGATGTGCAAGGGTGTCCGCCACCCGTTGAACCCACTCGGCCGCAGGTGCCCCATCCATCCCGGCGCTTTGTTGGTCCGGACAACCGTCTTGGCGCGTCGCCGGGATGGGTGGGAGACGGACCGGCACGTACGAGGCACGCGCATCGCCCAATCCGTCCCCCACCCTTCGCCCGGAGCGTCGGTATGATGACGTACGCGTGCCGGGAGCGAAGGGCTCCGCACCCGTCCGTGGAGCCGCGGGGTCGGTCTCTTCCTCTTCGCCCTGTTGCGGGTCTATGATCATCATTTGTGCGATTACCGACTCGGCGAAGGGAGCATCGATGTCGTGCCGGTCGGCAGAGTAGGCACTGAGCAGGGCGTTGTCACAGACAGCGTTGATGACTCTGGGAAGACCTCGTGAGAACTTGTAGATCGCGGCGACCGCGTCCGCGCTGAAAATGTCGACGGGGGTGTCGGTCACCACGGAAAGGCGATGCTGAATGTACCCTTCGGTGGCCTCCCGACCCAGCGCGGGGAGATGAAAGCTGCGAAAAATGCGCTGCCGGATCTGGCGGAGTTCCGGTGACAGGAACAGGTGCTGAAGCTCCGGTTGTCCCACGATCGCAATTTGAAGGAGTTTCGCGTCGTCGGCTTCCAGGTTGCCGATCATGCGAAGCTGCTCGAAACCTTCGGCGGGGAGGTTCTGGGCCTCGTCGAGCAGGAGAACGACCGGGATGTTTTGGGTGAACTGGGCCAACAGGAAATCCTGGAGCGTGCGGACAAGCTGCGTCAAGCTCGCCCCCCGCTTGGCCGACAGCTCGAACTCGGTACAGATGGATTCCACAAGATCGCCGGCACTTGACACGGCGTGGTTGATCGTGGCAAAGGCGACTTGCGTGCCGAAGTGGCGTAGCATCATGCGCGAGACCAGCGTCTTGCCCGTACCCGTTTCACCCGTCAGAAGTACGAACCCTTTTCGCTCTTTGACCGCGTAAATCAACGAGGCGAGGGCCTCTTCATGATCAGGCGTGGAGTAGAAGAAACGTGGGTCGGGTGTGTTGTTGAACGGTAGTTCCCGGAACCCGAAAAAATCGGCGTACATGCGGACCCTCTCTGGGCAAACCGGTTCCCTCACATGTGGCACCGGTTTCCAACCGGTGGTCCTGAAATCGCGCCCTGGAATATCGGTCGCGCCCCAGCTTCTCTTGAGGTCTGATTCACGATATTCCCGGACCTGGCAGCAACCGGGTTCGTGCGGCCCTCCGATCCGTTGGGCCACCAACACCCTCAAATCCCGCGCAAGGAGGTTCAGACAGGCCCGGTAGCACCCGATAAGTCCGCATGGAGTAGCAGTGCGCTGTTGATGCGCGGGATAGCGGTGATTATCGGTATCGCGCTGGAGCAGCACACTCGTTTGTGTATGGAGCACTCGATTGTCGGCATCGTCCAAACCGCTGCTCGGGGTCGTCGCCGTTGCGCTCGGTTTACCGGGGTGTGCTGCGAACAACGCTGACATCCTGCACTTTCTGCGGGAACACGAACACGAAGTGTCCGCGATCGAATATCGCGTCGGCATCCCGGACACGGTGGGAATCAGCGCGCCACGCGTCCTCGAGATCGACGGGGAGGCGCAGCAAATTCAGCCGGCCGGCAAGATCAGCCTGCGGCTGCTCAACGACGTCAAGGTCGTCGGCATGACCGCGAAGGAAATCGGGGCCAAGCTCGAAGTGCTATTGAGCCGGTACTACGTTGATCCCAAGGTGAGCGTGCGCATACTCAACTACGCCAGCAAGCAATACTACGTATACGGTCAGGCCGCTTCGACGGGTCCACGCCCGTATACCGGGCGGGACACTCTGCTTGACGCCGTCCTTACGTCGGGTGTCAACTTTCTGTCATGGACGAGTCGTGTCACCGTCACCCGCCCGTCACATGGTGACACGCCGGTTCGCACCATCCGGGTGAATGTCGACAAGATGATCAAGACCGGCGATTGGCGCCAGAACATACTGTTGGAACCGAACGATGTTGTCTATGTCCCTCCGACCCCGATTGCGTGGATCGGACAGCGGGTTCAGGAGCTGATCTTCCCGGTCCAACCGGTCGTACAAGCGTACACGGCACCGGCTGAGTTCATGTACGCCCAAGACCGCTATGACGAATACGAGGACAGGCGTACACGTGACCGCAGCAGCCGTTAGCGGCGTCGGTAAGGACGATGTATGGGTAGAATCGCTGATGCACTGAAACGGGCGGAGCAGGAGCGACGCCCGGCCGTAGCTTCTTCACCGGAACGGTCCGGCGTGGAGGATATTGCCCCCGAGTCGCCTGCGCTCACCCCTGGCCAGGAACCGCTCGCAACGCCCGGGGAGGATCCGCAGCCCGACGAACACGTCCAGGTCGTCGAAGGGCTGTCCGAATCCCTCGTGCCGTTCTATGAGCCGTCGTCGCTGATTACCGAGCAGTACCGGTCGTTGCGCACACGGCTGTTGAGTCAGAATCCACATTACGAACACCGGGTCATTGCCGTCACCAGCGCCGTGCCCAAAGAAGGCAAGAGCGTGACCGCGCTGAACCTCGGATGTATCCTGGCCGAGATCCGCCATTTGAAGGTGCTCGTCGTTGACGGAGACTTCCGCCGTAGCTCGCTCGCGCAGATGCTCAACCAGCCGGCCAGCCCCGGTCTGGCTCAGGTACTCGGTGAAGAAGTGACTTTCGACGAAGTGCTACGCCGCACCCCAATTCCGAACCTGACGTTCCTTCCGGCAGGCAGTACCAGTAAGCATTCCGCGGCGGAACTGCTCACGGCCGCCGGCGTGAAGCCGGTTTTCAAACGAATGCAAAAGGAGTTCCATTACACCATTATCGATACGCCGCCAGCCACAACCGTGACGGACGTGGGGATTATCGGGCAGATGTGCACCGGGGTCATCGTGATCGTCCGGCTGCACCACACCCAGGAAGCCGCCGCCAAACGCGCCGTCCGGCTGCTCCAGGTCAACAACATTCCGATCGCCGGCTGCATGGTTGTCGGACGGGACGTCCCCGTGGGGCAGTATGGCTACGGATACGGATACGGATACCGCTACAAATACTACCGGTACTACAACTACCTCCGGCAGTCTCATGGTGAGGAGTAATCGTTGATCAAAGACCGCCTCATCGTGTGCATCGCCAGCTCGTGGGACTACGATCCGACGAGCAAGCACCAGATTATGAGGGTTCTTTCTCGCCACAATGATATTCTCTGGATCAACTATCACGGCAGCCGGCGCCCCGAGGTCAGCCGAAGGGACTTGAAGAACATCTGCGCAGCCCTTGGCCGCGCCGCTTGCGGGATTCGTCGCATAAGCCCGTCGATTGTCCAACTCACCCCCCTGGTGATTCCCGGCACGACCAACCGCCTGCTTCGACAACTACATCGGCATATGCTGATCGCACAGATTCGTCGAGCCATCCGGAGTGTCGATGGACAGGGGAAACCCATCCAGGTCTGGACGTTCGCTCCGGATGTCCCCTACCTCGTCGGGGCATTCGAGGAGGAGTGCTTCCTCTACTACTGCGTGGATGACTATACGCAGTTCGAAGGGTTTGACGCGGACCACATCGCAGCCGCGGAAAACGAGCTGATCGATCGGGCGGACATCGTCATCACGGCCTCCGAACCGCTTTGGAACACGAAGCGCGAGCGAAGGCAAAGCACGATTCTGGTCCGCCACGGCGTGGACTACCAACATTTCGCATCCGCGTGGCAATCGTCACTGAAGCCCCCGGCGGACCTGGCGCACGTTCCTCGACCGATCTTCGGTTTCTTCGGACTCGTTCATCACTGGGTGGACCTGACCCTGCTCGGCGAAGTCGCACGCCGCCGCCCGTCGTATTCGTTCGTCCTGATCGGTGATTGCAAGGTCAACGTCTCCGAGTTGAAACGGCTCGACAACGTGTTCCTGCTCGGCCGACGTCCCTACGAAGATCTTCCCGCCTACTGCGCGGCCTTCGACGCCGCGATGCTGCTGTTTGCACGCAGCCCGATGACACGCAACGTCAACCCGATCAAGATGTATGAATATCTCGCAGCGGGGCTGCCGATCGTATCGACGCCGCTTCCCGAGGCCGAACGCTTCGACGCGCCGATCCTCGTGGCGGACACGCCCCAACACTTTGCCGAAGCGTGCGACCAAGTGCTGGCGACGTACGATCGAAACAGCCGGGAAGCGATCAGCCGGTCGGTCAGAACGGAAACGTGGCTGTCGAAAACCGAGCATCTCTCGAGAATCATCATGAATTGGCTCACTCCTCCGCTCCGTATCGTGCCCGCACCTTCCGCCGAGGTGGTCCCACCAGGCCGCAAGGCCGCTGAGACGGCCGCAATTCTGGTGAAATGACAACTCGCTTTGAAGTAACGGTTCGCTAGAATCGTCAAATATGAGAGTCGTCTGTATGGTTCCTTCCTGGACCGAAACCTTGCTTCAAGCGGGTGTAAATGTCGTGGGACGAACCCGCTTCTGCATCCATCCTTGCGACACAGTAGTGTCAATAGCCGTTGTGGGAGGGACCAGGCAAGTTGAGTGGGCGAAGGTGGCGGAGCTCGAGCCCGATCTGCTCATCCTGGACCAGGAGGAGAATCCCCGCTCCATGGCCGAGCAGTCGCCTGTGCCTTGGTATGCAACTCATGTCACTTCGGTGTGGGATATGGAAAGGGAGCTGCGCGGTCTCCATGGGCGCCTTGCACGCCAGGAACTGCTGGCATCGGCGGACCGGTGGCGACAAGTGTGCAAGAGATTGGCGAGCGGACCCGGAAGTCCGGATTGGCTTGAGCTGCCGGGTGTGATGGAATGGGTGCGCCAACCGTCCCGAGAAGTCAACCGGTTTCTATATGTGATCTGGAAGAATCCGTGGAAGGCCGTCGGCCCCGGGACGTTTATCGGCTCGATGTTCGAGCTCTTGGGTTATGGTTCTCGCATGGCTCCGTTGAACGACAAATACCCGAGCATCCGCTTGGAGGATTATGACTCGACACGCACGCTGCTGTTGTTTTCTTCGGAACCCTATCCTTTCCATGAGCAAAGGAACGTCGTGGAGGAGTTACCCTTCCCGTCCGCCATCGTGGATGGAGAGCGTTTCAGTTGGTTTGGTGTGCGGACCTTGCGGTTCCTGGAAGGGTGCGCCCTTGCATCAGGTCAATGAGTTCCTGCGGGGGTGGTACGGACTTCATCCTTCATCCTTGTGCCAGCCGCTCCCTCACGGTCGCGGTTCGGAGGAGCATTCATCCCTCCGCCTTCATCCTTCATCCTTCATCCTTCATCCTTCATCCTTCATCCTTCCGGTGTCCGCTCCCTCACGGTCGCGGTTCTGATTGGGCACACCCATCCCGCCTAAACTGTCACGGACCCATCTTCGAGTGAATCAGATGATCTCGCTTGCCGTTGCGGTTCCCGGGTGTAGGATGGGGGGCTGGAGCCGGTGGAGAGACCAGGCCGGATTTCGGCAACGACGTGTAGTGGTGACCGGGTTTCGTAGCAAGTTTTTTTCTTCACAAGCGTGAAAGGAGTGACCATGAAACGACGCACAACGGTTGCGGCGGCGGCGGTGTTGCTGCTGGTGCCGCTCGCGGTTCTGGCGGGAGACAGAACGACGGCACCGGAAAGCATGCTCATTAAGGTGTTGAGCGGGGAGATGGATCATTCCATGAAAAACCTCGCCATGCCGGACGGCACCAGGCCTTACTCCATGGGCTACACAATCACCGACCAGCAGGAGGTTTCGATCGGTGCCGAACTGGGGGCATTAACCGAGAACGAGGCGAATCACAGCCGAATTCTGGACGTGGACGTGCGAGTCGGCGATTACAAGCTGGACAACACGCACAAAATCCGCGGGGGATTCATGGGGTTCGATCCCTCGGATTTCATGGGTCGGATGCCGACGCCGATCAGCCTGTCGGGCGATCCGGTGGCGATCAAACAGGCTGTCTGGCTGGCCACCGACCGCACCTTCAAATCAGCGGCGAAAAAGTACCAGCGCGTGCTGACCAACCTCAAGACCATGGTCGAAGAGGAGGACAAGGCGGATGACTTCAGCCGCGAAAAACCGCACGTTTACAGCGAATCCGAGGCACGGCTGAAGCTCGATCGTCCGGCGTGGGCGGAGCGGCTGCGCAACGTCTCGCAGCTCGCCCGAAAACACCCGCTGATTTACAACTCGGGAATCTCACTCAGTGCCAAGGCTGAAAATCGGTACTTCGTCAACAACGAAGGGAGCAAGCTTCAACATGGGCAAAAACACCTGCGCATCTTTGTGCAGGCCGGCACCAAGGCCGAGGACGGTATGGAGCTCTCGCAGTACCGCACCTTCAATGCCGCCAGTGAAGAAGGCCTGCCAAGTGAAGTGGAACTCAAAGCGGCGTTTCAGAAGGTAATCGACCAGGTGTTGGCGTTGCGCGAGGCACCGCTCGTCGAGCCCTACACCGGACCGGCGATTCTCATGAACCGAGCCAGCGCCGTGTTCTTCCACGAAATCTTCGGCCATCGAATTGAAGGCCATCGCCAAAAGGACGTTGAAGAGGGGCAGACGTTCACCAAAAAGATCGGTGAGGAGGTTCTGCCTGATTTCATCAGCGTGCACGACAACCCCACCCTGGCCAAGTGGGGCGACACCGACCTCCGCGGCTACTACAAATACGACGATGAGGGGGTGCCCGCCCAGGATGTGACGCTAGTGGAAAACGGCGTGCTCAAGACCTTTCTGATGTCGCGATCGCCGGTGCAAGATTTCGCCAAGTCCAACGGCCACGGCCGGCGCTCCCCAGGCAACGAAATCGTCAGCCGGATGGGAAACACCATCGTTTACTCCACCAAGACCGCCGGCTTTGACGAGCTGCGCAAGATGCTCATCGACGAGTGCAAGAAACAAGACAAACCATATGGGTTGCTTTTCGAGGATATCACCGGCGGTTTCACCGGGACACGTCGTGCCGGTCCGCAGACCTTCAAGGTGTTGCCCGTTGTGGTCTACCGAATCTACGCGGACGGCCGGAAGGACGAATTGGTTCGCGGCGTGGACATCGTCGGCACGCCGCTCGCTTCTTTCTCGAAGATCATGTACACGGGTGATGATCCTGACATCTTCAACGGTACCTGCGGAGCGGAATCCGGCTGGGTGCCTGTCTCCGGCGTTTCACCGAGCATTCTGGTGTCGGAAATCGAGGTTGAGAAGCGGCGTCGCGAGCAGGACAAACCGCCCATCCTGACACCGCCTATCGCGGAGAAGAAACCGTAAAGGTGACATGTTGAATAATGACCCATAATCGCAACTGCTGTTGAAGGAGCCTATTCCGTGAAAGCGCAACATACAACACGATACTTGGTTTTGGGGTTATTGTTAGGTGCTGCTGGGGCGCTTCCCGCCACGGCCGTGGAAACCATGCCCGACAGCAAGGAGCTCATGCGGGCGCTGGTCGATGAGATCAACCGCTCGATGAAGCTCCAGATGGAAGACCTGGAGAAACCCTATTTCATTCAGTACACGGTGGAAGATTCAGTCTTTTATCACATTACCGCCAACTACGGGGATATCACCAGCTCCGACCGTCGTCGCTCGCGCGAGTTCTTTAGCCAGACTCGGGTCGGCTCGTACGATCTGGACAACACTAGCTTCAGCGATGAGAGCAGCCCGTTCGCCGCGTTCTTTGGCGGCGGTGACGGTGGCGGACGGGCCAGTTTGCCTCTCGAAGACGATTACGCCGCGATTCGCCAGTCGATCTGGTGGGCCACCGATCAGGACTACAAGGACGCCGTTGAAACGCTCACCAAAAAGCGGGCGTACATGAGGGACAAGAACCTGCAGGATCGGCCGAATGATTTCTCAAAGGCTTCGATCATCGAGCACATCGAACCGACGGCCACGATCGACTTCGACAGAGCCGTCTGGGAGAAGAACCTCAAGAGGATTTCCGCTCAATTCAATAAGCACACCCAGGTTCAAGATTCCAAAGTGCAGTTGCTTGTGGCGGCAGGTAATACTCACATTGTGAATACGGAGGGGACGCGACTGCGCACTCCCGATACCGGTGCGCTGTTGATCGTTTCCACCGAGCTTCAGGCGGAAGACGGCATGAAAATCTCTGACGGTCTGGACTATTTTGGCAGGACGCCACAGGACCTCCCGCCGGTCGACAAGATCATCGACGATATCGACAAGATGGTGAACCGCCTCAGTGACGTCGCCGAGGCGCCCATCCTCGAACGTTACACGGGTCCCGTCCTGCTTGACAACCTGGCGGCTGCGCAGATGTTCCGCACGCTCCTGGCAGAGGGCGTGGCGGGCGAGGTCGACCCGGTCGGCACGCAGCGCAGAATGCTGACCGGCGCCGGCAGCCTGGAGAAGAAGCTCGACCAGCGCATTTTGCCCGATTCCTTCCGCGTTTACGACGATCCTACCGTGCGCAAGCTGGGTGACACGTATCTGCTCGGCCACTACCGTTATGACGATGAAGGCGTACAGGCCGAGAAGGTGGACGTCGTCGTTGACGGTGTGCTCAAGAGCATGGTCATGTCGCGCGTGCCGACCAAGAAGCTTTCCGGTTCCAACGGTCATGCCCGTCGCCTGCCCGGTAGTAACACCGTCAAGCCCGCGATCGGTTGCCTGTTCGTTGCGGACGACAAAGGCGTCTGGAATCAGCAGCTCAAGGCCAAACTCATCGAGATGGCTAAGGGCGAAGGGCTCGATTACGGGCTGCGGATCGCTTCCGTTCGTACGACGGGCATCGGGTCGAGCCGGCGGGACCTGTTTGCGATCTTCATGCGCATGCAGCAGCGGGGCGGCCAGGAGAACCTCGGCGATCCCATTTACGCCTACAAGGTTTATGTTGACGATGGTCGTGAGGAGCTGGTTCGCGGCCTCGAGTTTGGGCAGATCAAGCTTCGCGATCTCAAGCAAATCGCAGCGGCGGGCACAACGCCGGCGGTGTATAACTATATCGGTATCGGCTTCGGCGGTGCCACGCCGGCGACCTCCATTATCGCCCCGCCGGTGCTTTTTGAAGAACTCGAACTGTCCAAGATCGAGCAGGAGCATGAGAAGCTGCCGATTCTCAAAACACCGCTCGATCGTTAGTGTTGACAGATGAATGCAAAAGCCGGCTGGATTCGGACCTGTCCGTGTTGCGGGCTGGCGCAGACGGTTCCGCCCGTCCCGTTGCGGATGCGCGCCTGCTGCATCCGGTGCGGGACGACCTTGCACAAGCGATCGACCATTCGTCGAAGCAACAGCCGGGCGGCGGCGATCGCCCTGGCTGCACTGATCCTCTATCCGCTGGCCGTCAGTCTGCCGATGATCCGCGTCGAGAAGTTCGGCCACCACAACGAAGCGAGCATCCTTGAAGGGACCGCCACGCTGCTCGCCTCCGGCCACATTGTTGTCGGATTGATCGTGTTGCTCTGCTCCATCGTACTTCCGCTGGGAAAACTGGTGGCGCTGCTCGTGCTTTCGGCGGGAGGGTTGTTCCTGCGCAGCAAGCATCGCGCCGTGAGCTACCATGTTGTCGAGTGGACCGGGCGTTGGGGCATGCTCGATGTGCTGCTTGTCGCCATTCTCGTGGCGACGCTCAAAGTCGGTGACTTCGTCGACGTAACCGCCGGACCAGCCGCACTGGCATTTACCTGTTGCGTAGTGCTGAGCCTGCTTGCGACGGCCGCTTTCGATCCGCACATTCTCTGGCAGTCGTGGTCCGATTCACCGGAAAGAAGAAGCAACGACACATGACGCCGACCGGCAAGGCATCCGACATCCCGCAAGCGGCGCTTCGCCCGGAACGTTGGCTCTCCTGGGCGTGGCTGATCCCGCTTCTGGCCCTGTGTTTCGCCGGATGGCTCGGGTATCGTTCCTGGTTAATGCGGGGCATCGTGATCACCGTGCAGCTTGACCAGGGACACGGTCTTGAGCCCGGTGACGACGTTCGATACCGTGGAATCGCGGTGGGCCGCGTCCGTTCGGTGGATCTGGCGGACGATCTCGGCGGCATTGTCGTGACCGCGGCCCTGTACTCTCAGGCTCCTCGTCTCGCCCGCGCCGGCACAAGGATCTGGGTCGTCCGTCCGAAGCTGGGTGTAACGGGGATTGCGGGTCTTGAGACGCTCGTGGGACCGCGCTATCTGGCGATGCTCCCGGGAGAGGGTCCGCCGCAGCGGCATTTTCTCGGGCTCAGTGATGCTCCGATCGTTGAATCCATCGAACCGGGCGATCTCGAGATCGTCCTCCAGGCCACGCGGCGAGGCGGCGTGCAACCTGGTGCGCCGGTGCTGTACCGACAAGTGCCGGTGGGGACCGTGCTGTCCGTTGGCCTGACGAGCGACGGCGGTGCGGTGGAGGCGCGCGTGCATGTCCGCCGGGCGTACACTCAGCTCATCCGTAACGACACGCGATTCTGGGAAGTCGGGGGGGTTAACGCGCAGCTTGGCATAGGCGGCATGTCCGTCGAAATTGAGTCCATCGACGCGCTCCTCTCCGGCGGTGTCGCGCTTGCGACACCACCCGATGCGGGGGAGGTCGTGCGGACGGGTCATCGGTTTCGACTCGAGCCCGAACCGCAAGACGAGTGGCTCGCATGGGAACCCCTGGTGGTGATCGCGAGTTCCTTCCTGCCGTCGGGAGCGGTGATGCCGGCGCCGATGCGCGCGGTGATCGGATGGAAGCAGGGGCGGTGGATCAAGTCCGAGCGATCCCGTCGAGGATGGGTTCTCCAGACGGATCGCGGACTGCTCGGACCGGTCGATCTGCTGCAGGTAGCCGACACGATTGACCGTGAATCAGTCGTGCTCGAGGTCGCGGGGCGCACGATTCCCCTGACTTTAGACCCGGCGTGGACCGATGGCAGGCTTGCTCTGCTCGATGTGCAGGTCACGGAGTCGCACTGGCCGGGCGCGCTGCGGCGAGCCACGCAGCAACCGGAAGACTGCCTCGCAGTTGCAGATCCAGCGGCCCCGCCGCTACCGCTCGCTGCCGCTCGGCTGACGCTGGACGATCGGTCCTGGGTGATTGATCCGGCTGTTTCGGTTGATGAAGCCTGGCATGGCGCCTGCGTGCTGGCCCGCAGCGACGGTCTGATCGTTGGTATGATCCTCGTCGAAGAAGAGGTCGCCCGCGTCGCGCTGCTGTCGGAGGAGTAATCAGAAGATCGCGGCGAAAGGCTACAGAGTCCGGTAATGTGACTCACAGAGATCGAATCATACCCGTCTCGTCTTGATATATTTGCGTAAAACTGGGATACTTGCACAATCAGGGGTCGGTTTCCGCTGAGGGGATGACCTGCCAAAGGATCCGACAGGTGTGGCGAAACTGTTTGAGAAGCGCTGGCAAGTCTCCACGGCATTCCGACAAATTTCAGGAAATCTTCACTGAGGAATAGCGCAGAGGAGTGTAAGAAGATGATTAGACTGGCAAAATGGCGGACGACGACAGGCCGTGGCATGCTTATTCTGGTCCTGGCCTGTATGGTTGCATTCACCGGTCGGGCCGCGGCCGACCCGGTCGATGCCACATGGACCGGCGGTGGGGGTGACACGAATTACTCGGTTCCCGCCAACTGGGACATCGGTGTCGTGCCGCTCAATGACGTCGACACCTACAATGTTTTCATACCCGGCAGCGTGACCGTTGCGTTCGACGTTGATGACCCCGGGACGGTCACGGATTTCAGCCTGGCTACCGACAGTACGTTCACCGTCAACCCCGGGCACAGCCTCACCGTACTTGATGATGCGACCATAGGTGGGCTGATCTCGGCCGACGGCACAGGCACGACGTTTGCCGCGACCTCGGCCGGGGCCGCGTTCACGGGGAATAAATCGCGTCTGTTGGCATCCGGTGGGGCGATGGTCTCCCTCGCTGCGACAAGCTACTCCTCGACCGGGCTGAACTCGCCGTTAAGCAGCTACCTGCTGTTCTACGCCAGCGGGGCGGGAACAGCTTTGAACCTGTCTTCGCTGCAGAGCCTCAACGCCGGATTCAATGATGGGCGCGATTACCAATTCACACGGCAGCGCATCGAAGCGACGAATGACGGTGTGATCGATCTGTCGGGCCTTCAGGAACTTATCGGCCCCTATCAGCCCGACGATCGCTTTGACATCATCATCAACACCGGTGGCACGATCAACTTGTCGTCGCTTCAGTCCATCGGCTCAGCCGGCTCCGGCAACACGCGCTTCGACATTGATGTACCTACCTTTACCCTTCTGTCGCTGGACTCGGCGTCGCGCGTGATCCTCGAAATGTTCACGGATTCCACGTGGGACCTGCCGGTGCTCACCAGCTTAAGCAACGCGACAATCAAGATGGACCCCGGGTCGACGCTGAACATGCCCCTGTTGGTGGAAGCCAACGGAGGTACCTACACGCTTCCACAGATCGGCAAGCTCCGGTCAGACAACCCGACAACCATCAATGCCGAGAGCCTTGTGGCCGTAGACGGGGTTACGTTTAGCCTCGGCGATGGCGCGGTGTCCAATGCGCCGGGCCTGACGAGCTTCACCAATTGTTCAGTCAGCCTTACGCCCGGTCGCGTCTTCACGAATGGAGTGCTGGACAACATCAATAACTCTCGGATTCAGGCAAGCGGTGGGGCTGAGTTCGGGACGTCGTACGGTGACCTGGCTGCAACAACCTACTCATCAACCGGGCTGAATTCGCCCCAGAGCAATTA
>JBARRC010000768.1:0-3423 GCA_049644045.1 Phycisphaerae bacterium | reverse complement strand
ATCCTCACGTGGGTTCAACCCTCTCAGCTGCTCAACTTGGGCTAGCACTGCGCGCCTTTATAACGCCGTAGCGATCAGTTCGGCGACGCGCTTCCCTGAAAGCAGCATTCCGCCGAAAATGGGTCCCATCCGCGGCCCTCCAAACGTCGCGCAAACACTCATCCCCGAGACCCAAAGCCCCGGGTAAACCTCGCCGGTCTTTTCGACGACGAATGCCTCTCCCGAAGCGGCGTCCATGGGGCCTTCCATTGGCGGCCCGCCGGCCGGAAAATCAGGCAGGATTCTCCGCCTTCGCAAGTGTTCCACCACAACGGCCTCGTGTCCTGTGGCATCCAGGGTCGCCTTGGCTGAGAATGTCAGTGGATCGACATGGTAGACTCCTGAGATTCCCGTCCGGTTCACCACGGCGCCGGTGACCCGGCCCTTTTGGACACTGACGTCCTCGAGCGTCACCAGGTTGAGCAGTACAACTCCGGATTGGATGGCCTTGAAGCAAAGACCCGACGCCAACTCAACCGCGTCAACCATGAAGAGCCCTTCTTGGCGACGCTCGTGTCGAACCCCGATTTCTCGCAGGATGGGAATGGCCTCCTCTTGCACGGCAACATCGTTCATCCCCATGCCGCCGCCCCAGATGCCACCACCCGCAGATAGCTTTTTTTCTACGATGGTCACGCTCCGCCCCGCTCGCGCGAGGCGAAAGCCGGCCATAAGTCCCGCCGGCCCCGCGCCGACAATGAGGACGTCGCTGACAATCCGGTCCAACATCTTCTCATGATAAGCGTTGGCAATCGCCTTGCTGATTTGTGTGTCGTTAAACATTGCCATGTTTTTCTCCGGGCCGTCATTTCAATCAAACACAGACCGGGCACCTGTCGTGCGTTTCGGCACATATCCTACAACATAATTGCCTTATGCAAAACCACGCGTCCGGTGGTCGGTGAATTGCGATTTCACTATGGGAGAACCAGGTGTAGGGATTGACGCCTTTCACCGGATAGGGTGGTTCCGGCCTTCTCCAGGGGAGCAAACGGCTTGGAACGACACATATTTATAGGACTATGGGTGCGGAAACAGAAAAAATGCGATTTCTCACACAACGCCTCTTGTCGGCCTAAGGGCATTGTTGTAGAATGCGAACTATTATAGGGTGATAGGGCGTGGATTTCGTAGGTAAGCCGCAGCCGTGGGGCTGTGTGGTCTCTTGGGTTTTGGGGCGAAAAATCATGTCGGCTTCCAGAGCAACGCGAGTGTTGGTCATGCTGGGGTTTGCTGCATGTTGGGCTTGTCCGGCTCCAACGAGGGCGGATCTTAGCTTTGACGCCGTTGAGGGTCCTGTCGAGAGCCACAGTTGGGAACAGGCGTTTCAGGTTCAATCACAGGACGACGAGTTCACGCATCTGGGACTTGTGCTCGTTCCCTGGCATGGGACGCCGGGATTCGAAAGCGATGCGTGGAACTTCAATACCGTTTTCGGCAACCCCGAGAACTTCGACCAGGTCGGGTCGCCGGGGGGCTTGTTCGGCATCATGTGGACGATCGCTGCCGGTGATGCCACGACGAAGCTTGCGTGGCGGTCGCACTTCTCCGGTGACGAGAGAGACCAGGATTTCCTTTTGACGCTGTTCGCGTGGGACAATTACTTGAACTGGGATGTCGCAACCGCCGGATGGAATGGGAATGATAATGTATGGAGCTTCGGCGTCCATACCCCCGGAGTGACCTGGGAGGAGTTCACGGACATGGGAGGCGTCTCGGCGGTTCCCGTGCCCTCGGCGGCGCTGTTAGGTGTAGTGGGTTTAGGGCTTGTGGGCGGCGTTCGTCGGCGCCTGCGATAGCCTTGTTACTGGTATAGTTCTCGATTTTCTACCCGTTGGGTTAATGTATCCCAGCGGGTTTCTTTTGCGCGTGCATGGACAAGCGGGGGGCGATCCTGGATTATTCATCGGTCTGCAAACTTCACGAGACGATTGATGAAGGTTCTGCGCATCACCAAGCCCGACGCGATTCGTCCGCTCCATGTGGTAATGATCTGCCTGGTGGCGATGACGGTGGCGGGTGGGTCGTTGCTGCTGAGCGCGGCTGAGTCCCAGACGCTCGTCGACGGCGCGATCGAGTGGCACCAGGAATCCCCGCTCCGAGCCGTCGTCCAACTGCTGTGCCTGAATTACCAGGTTCCGACCGTCCACGCGGGGAGCATCAAGAACTACATCCTCGGGATCGGAGCGGGGCTGGCGATTCTCTCGCTTAGCGTTGCCATCGTCGTCAGGGGGCGCATCGGCGACGAAGAGGCCGCTTCCGATGACGCGCTGCCGGCGCCGCCCGGGCCGGCAGAGTCTGAAACGCAGCCGGTGTTACACAAGCCCCAGATCGCGCCGCTCGCCGCGGCCCAGGCGTTGGTCGGGTTGTACTTGCTGTGGTCTTTCGCGAGCAGTCGGTGGTCGTTGGCGCCTGAGTTGGCCGTCGGTGGAAGCATCCTGCTGACGATCCAGTTTCTCTGGGCTTTTGGCATCGGCAACGGTCTGAGC
Source organism: Phycisphaerae bacterium (assembly GCA_049644045.1). Taxonomy (GTDB): domain Bacteria; phylum Planctomycetota; class Phycisphaerae; order UBA1845; family UBA1845. Next base: position 895 of record JBARRC010000768.1, on the reverse strand, counting down.
CCGTCGGCTGCACGGTTCGCGTCGCGGGTGATTGTGGCTGTCGTGGCGGTGACATCCATTGTGGCGGTCTGGTATTACTACGGTCGGAACCCGACGCTCCGCGCCAAGTTTCCATTCGGTAATCCGAACTTCCTGTCTGCGTGCCTGATTCCAGGCATCCTTCTTGTCGCCGCGCTGATCTGTGAGAACATCGCCCGCGCGGTCAAGACGCGTGAAATAAAGTCTTTCGGTCTTATCGCCGTGGCCTTGCCCACGCTTGCCGTCAGTCTGACGGCCTTTTATCTGGCCGGGTCGCGTGGCGCAGCCGTCGGCCTGGTCATCGGCCTGTTGGCGATGGCGTTTTTCGGATTACGCGGCCGGATGAAGCTGGTTCCGGCGGTTCTTGTGGTTTGCCTCGCGCTGGGGGGTTTGGTCTATTCCTCGGGGGCCGCCGACGCCTTCTCGCCGACCGGTCGCGGTACGACGATCCGTTTGCGTACCTATGCCTGGAGCTATGCATGGCGGATGTTCAACGAGAAACCCATTACCGGGCATGGACAGAGCGGGTTCGCGCTGACGGGCGATTCGTATGCGGTTAACGATGTCCTCGACGACCCACTCGTCTTTCAGTCGCGTATCGCGCACGCGCACAATGAATGGCTGGAGATCATGGCTGATCTGGGGTCGGTTGGAATCGTGCTGATCGCCGCCGCCCTGCTGCTGACGCTTCGGGCCGGTGCCGCCGCGCTCGCCGCTTCGCCCCCGCGCGGGGAGCGTTGGGCGTTGTTGGGTCTGATGGGGGCGCTGGTGGGACTCGTCGTTGAGGAGGCTTTCGGTGTGGGTTTGCGCGTCTCCGGCGCTGCGACTCTGTTCTTTACCGTGATCGGTCTGATCTGGGCATTGAGCGGTTACCGGA
>JBARRC010000767.1:0-1619 GCA_049644045.1 Phycisphaerae bacterium | reverse complement strand
CGCTCAATGAGGTTCAGTCACTCCTGACGGACATCCAGGCGCTGGTCGTCGAGGCGGCGAACAAAGGCGCATTTTCCGATGAGGAAATCGCGGCAAACCAGATGCAACTCGACAACGCGATCGACTCGATCACCCGGATCGCCAACACCACGACCTTCGCCGGGCGCAAGCTTATCAACGGAGAGCTTGACTACGTCACCAGCGGCGTCACGGCGACCGAGCTGGCTGACGTAAACGTCATGGCCGCCAAGTTCGGTAGCCAACCGTACGTCGGTGTGGACGTCGAGGTCTCGCTGTCGGCCCAGAAGGCGGAACTCTCGTTTGCACAGCCCGGGCTGAGCACCGCGCCGGTGACGCTCGACATTCGCGGCAACGACGGGATCATCACCCTCACCTTCCCCGCCAGCGCCACGACCGTCGAGATGGTGAACGCGATCAACCGCCAGGTCGACGCCACGGGTATCACCGCCGTAGCAAGCGGTACCGGCGGTGTATCCGGAATGCGGCTCCAAAGCTTGGAATACGGCAGTGACGCGTTTGTATCTATCCGCGAGATCGGCACCACCGACGTGTTCTCCGTCACCGACCGCGATGGGATGACGGACAGCCGGACCAACGGGCGCGACGCCAGTGCCATGATCAACGGGATCGCCGCGACGGCTGATGGGCTGAAGCTCTCCTACAGCTCCACACTCCTGAAGCTCGATCTGACCCTGGCGGAGGCGTTCGGTAATGGTTCCAACGAGGCCGGGCTCGGTACGGCCAGTTTCGCCATCACCGAGGGCGGGGCGCTCTTCCAGCTCGGCCCGCAGGTCAACACCAACCTGCAGGAAAACATCGGTGTCAAGAGCATGCAGGCCAACAAGCTCGGGAACACCATCGTGGGGTTCCTCTCCGAGCTGAAAACCGGACAGGCCAACTCCTTGAGCACCGAAAACTTCCAACAGGCCTCCAAGATCGTCCAGGAGGTCGTTACGCAGGTGGCCGTGCTCCGAGGCCGACTCGGTGCGTTCGAGCGGAACACGCTCCAGCCGAACATCCGCCAGTTGCAGATTACCACCGAGAACTTGACCGCGTCGGAGGCGACGATTCGGGATACCGATTTCGCCACCGAGACGTCCGAGCTGACACGGTCACAGATTCTGGTCCAGGCGGGCACCAGTATCCTGGCGATTGCCAACGCCCAATCGCAGAACGTCCTGACACTGCTCGGCGGTTAGTCTATTTCTTCCCCAGCGCGCGCTGTTTGGCGAAGAACTCCTGCAACAGCGCGGCGCATTCCCCGGCGAGGACCGGCTCGCCGAGTTCGACACGATGGTTGAGACGCTCATCCGTCGGGATTCGATAGAGGGACGTGCAGGCGCCGGCTTTCGGGTCCAAAGTCCCGAACACCAGGCGTTCAATTCGCGCGAGCACGATTGCCCCGGCGCACATCGCACAGGGTTCGAGTGTCACGTACAGCGTGCATCCATCCAGATGCCGGCTATTGACATACGCCGCCGCGGCCGTCAGCGCAATCATTTCGGCATGGGCGGTGGGGTCGTTTAGCTTCTCGCGCTGGTTGTAGCCGCGGCCGATGATCCGCCCACCGCGAACCACCACAGCTCCCACCGGCACCT
>JBARRC010000766.1:0-4045 GCA_049644045.1 Phycisphaerae bacterium | reverse complement strand
GAGTGCCACCCGGCTGGCCAATGTCGCGGGTGGGTTGGAGGTCGAGAAGTTCGGGTGCGTGCCGATCACAGCGGATGAAGTCCTCGCCGAACTGAGGCTCGAGGACCGCATCCGCAACGGCAAGCTCCGCAGCGTCGATGAGCTCGTCGCCGAGTTACAGCTCCATCACGACCGGGGCGAGACCGTGGCGTTCACCAACGGTTGCTTCGACATCCTCCACGCAGGCCATGTTGACCTCTTGAAACGGTGTCGCCAGGAGGCCTCCCTGCTGGTGGTCGGGCTTAACGAGGATGCTTCGGTGCGGACGCTTGAAAAGAGTGACGATCGGCCGATCAACAAGTTCGAGCATCGTGCAGCCGTCCTTTCCGCCTTGGAATGCGTCGACTACGTCGTCGGGTTCGAGGAGCCCGATCCGGAAGCCTTGATCCGAAAAATCAGGCCGGACGTGCTCATCAAGGGAGAAGACTGGGCCGGTAAAGGTGTGGTTGGACAGGCGTTCGTCGAGTCGATCGGCGGGCGTGTCGTGCTGCTGCCACTGATGGAGGGACTTAGCACGACGAATATCATAGATCGCATTCGAGGATTAGGATGAAACGCCCGGGCGCAGGGGTGGAGTCAGAACCGCGACCGTGAGGGAGCGGTCGTGCTTATACCCCCAACCGGGAGCGCGGGGCGCAGACTACGGAGCGGCGTAAGGCCGGATAGACAGGAAACGCCGGAAGAATGAAGCGCATGTGTGCCACTGCTCTCGAGCGGTGCATCGGGGTTACAGTTTCTGCAACGCAGACCGACTGAGTGGGGGTTGGAGAACGCACGATGGCCTGCATTTTGGCCGACGCGACGGGGCTTGTTGACTGGGCGAACACAGTGGTGGCCGTCCTGGCGTTAGCGGCGGCGTTCGTCGCGCTGGTGCAGTCCCACCGATCCAGACAAATCGCCTCAGGTGCCAACGACATAAGTCGCGATGCTAACCGACTCGCGAAGCAGTCGGTCGAACTCCAAGAGCAACAAGGCCAGCTCCGGCTCATCGTAAAGCCCCGCATCGTGTGTCTTTATGGAGGTAGCGAGGATCGACGACCACGGCCTGCCGTCGAGGTTATCAATCTTAGCGTGTTCCCTGTAACCATAACCGGGATCAACTGGAAAGCTACAGGTAAGGACCTGTATTGGGATAATCCGCCCATCAACCATCCGTTCGGACCGCTCCCTGCCCGCCTGCCGCCACGTGAGGCGCTCACCGCGCTCGGAACTCCCACCACCTTCGAATCCTTGACTGACGCAGGATCGATCCGTGCTGCAGTCGCGATTACCGCATGCGGAGAACAGGTTGAGGGAATGACGCAGCAATGGCAAGAAGAGATCGCTCGCATGTCGAAGGAGACGAGAAAAGACACGGATCGAGCGACGTAGCGACGTTGAGCAATGGATGTCCAAAGCATGAAGCACCAAATCGAGGAACATCAGCGCGTTGTTGCAGCCGCCGCCAAGCAGGTCGAACTGCTCGCACGAATCGCCGACCGCGTCATTGCCTGTTTCGACGCTGGTGGGAAGCTATACGTTTTCGGCAATGGCGGCAGTGCGGCCGACGCCCAGCACATCGCCGCCGAGCTCGTCGGCCGGTTCAAGAGGGATCGAAAGGCCCTTCCCGCAATCGCGCTTACCACGGACACTTCGATCCTCACCGCTGTCACGAACGACCTCGGAGGAGAGCACAATTTCGTCCGGCAGGTGGAAGCCCTGGTCACGGATCGTGACATCGTCTGGGCGCTCAGCGTCTCGGGCCGATCACCCAACATCATTCTGGCCCTCGAAGCCGCCAAAGAGATCGGCGCCTACAGGATCGGCTTTACCGGCCGGACGGGCGACCCGCTCAGGGAATTATGCGATCTATGCTTCCAGGCCGACCACGACACCAGCGATCGGGTGCAGGAGGTGCACCAACTCGCCTACCACCTGATTTGTGACCGAATCGAGAGGCGCTACTCTTAGCGAATAGCGAAATCGAGGCGAATGCCCTTCAATTCGCTATTCGCCATTCGACATTCGCCATTCGTTCAGTATCCCGCTGCCTGCCCGTCCTTGCGGGATTCCGACGCGCCAACGTAGATGTCGCGCTTCGCGTCGTACAGGATCGCCTGGTATCCGCCGAATCCGCCGGACTCGAAGCGGACCTGGTGCCCGCGATGGTCGAGGCCGCGCATCGCTTTCATTGAGATGCCGGATTCCAATGCAACCCAGCCGCCGTTGCTCATGCGCCCGCCCGTCGGCTCGGATGAGCCTTGATGATGGAAGCGCGCCGCGTCGCCGGCCTCCTGAAGGTTCATGCCGAAGTCGATGAGGTTGCACAGGATTTGGACGTGACCCTGAGGTTGCATGTCACCGCCCATAACACCGAAGCTCAGCCAGGGTGTGCCGTCCTTCGTCACAAAAGCGGGGATGATCGTATGGAATGGCCGCTTGTGCGGCTCATACACGTTGGGATGCCCCTCTTCGAGTGAAAAGAGTTGCCCGCGGTCTTGGAACACAAAGCCAAGCCCGTCCGGTACGAGTCCCGAACCGAACCCCCAGTAGTTGCTCTGGATCAGCGATACCATGTTGCGGTTGCTGTCGGCTACGGTCAGATAGACCGTGTCACCGCGCATTAGCTTCGGATCGCCCGGAGCGAACTCGCGCAACGATTTCCGCGGGTTGAAAAGCGCCCCCCGCCTGGTGGCGTACTCTTTTGAGATTAACGCTGACACCGGAACCTCAGCGAAATCCATATCCGCGTAGAACCTCGCCCGGTCTTCGTAAGCGATCTTCTTCGCTTCGAGGAGTAGATGGAGATACTCAGCCGAGTTGTGGCCCATCGAGGCGAGGTCATGCGGCTCGATCAGGTTGAGCATTTGCAGCACGGCGATCCCTTGCCCGTTGGGCGGCAGCTCCCACACCCCGTAGCCGCGGTAGTTCGTCGACACCGGCTCGACCCACGTGGACGTATGATCCGCGAAATCCCGCTCCCGCAGGAAGCAGCCGGCGCGTTTGCAAAACGTGACCATCGTGGCTGTAAGCTCCCCGCGATAAAACGCATCGCGACCCTTCTGCGCGATCACTTCGTAGGTGCGCGCCAGATCAGGGTTCCTAAACACATCGCCCTTCTCGGGAGGACGCCCGCCCGGTAGAAACGTATCCGCGAAGTTTGGGTAGTCCTTAAGAATCCGACCGCCACGCTCCCAGCAATAGGCTATGAACTCTGATAGCGGAAAGCCTTCCCGTGCATAGGCAATTGCCGGTGCGAGGATGGTCGACATCTCCAACCGTCCGAACTTCTCATGCAGCTCAAACCAGCCGCCCACGCACCCGGGAACCGTCACCGGCAACGGACCAAACGGGGGGATCGACTCGTGTCCCTGGTCCTTGAAGTGTTGCAGGGTAAGCCCGTACGGGCTGCGCCCGCTCGCGTTGAGCCCGTAGAGCTTTTGCGTCTTCGCATCCCAGACAATCGCGAACAGATCACCCCCAATGCCGGAGCCGGTCGGTTCCATCAAACCGAGGGTCGCATTCGCGGCAATGGCCGCATCGACCGCGCTGCCCCCCTGCTTGAGAATGTCGATCGCGACCTGGGTGGCCAGCGGTTGACTCGTGGCCGCCATCCCATGCCGGGCGATTACCTCAGACCGCGTGGCGAAGGGCTGACCCGTAACTCGGTCACCGCCCCCAGCCAGCGCCCGAAGCGGGCAGGCTACGATCACGACCATCACGACGAACAAAATGGCTGTTTGCATGTCCAATGCTCCCCCGGCAGGGTGTTGAATGCCTCGCTCCGATTGTGGGACCGACTTTCCAGTCGGTCGATTGTGGGACCGACTTCCCAGTCGGTCTCTTCGGCGACAACCGCCGCTCCTATCATACACGGCGAGACACGAATCTGCATCGTGTGGGGTGTGACCATGTTTTGTGGCATCGTGTCATTCTGTTGTCCTACTGAGATCGTAGCGGCCTGCGTCCTCGCAGGCCGTTTTCCCGGGCAAGTGCTATTGCGTACGACGGCCGGCGGGGACGCCGG
>JBARRC010000765.1:0-14686 GCA_049644045.1 Phycisphaerae bacterium | reverse complement strand
TCTGGAGGATGTCGCTTCACTTCAAAGATGCTTCGGCGGCTCGTTCGGCGAACCGGGATACGTCACACCATCGACCGAGTGCCTGCGGCACCATGATTTCGATCCAGAGGATGATGACGTAGACCTGCCAGACTTTGAGGAGTTCCAGGCCGTCATGGACGGCCCTCCGGTCTCCGCTGAATAAGCATGTGAAGAAGGGAATATGCTGGGCCGAGAATCCCTTCTCGGTCCTGTCGTGCGTGCCGAGAAAGGATTCTCGGCAGAGCATAATGTGGGACGGGCTTTCCAGCCTGTCGAGCAGTGTTCTCGGCTAGGAATGGACCGACTGGAAAGTCGGTCCCACAAAGGAAAGTCGGTCCCACGATTACGGACGCTGCTGGGTCAGGTCGATGATCTCGGCGCCCTCCGGAGGGGTGAACGTAAAGTGATCTTCGCTGAACTCCACGTTGAGTTCGATGTCGGATAGCGCGAACATAAACGTGGAGTTTTCGCCTTTGTTTTCCACAATCATCTTGAGCAGGATGCCTGTTTCCTTGTCGAAGTAGTACTGGATCTCGACGAGGTCGGCGTTGGCTGAGCCTTCAAAGACATAGACGCTCTTACCGTCGATCGTGTCGTCAGGAAGGAGTTGCAGGCGATCAAGTCGCCGGAGCTGTCTGAACAGCCGCCTCCCGCCGATGAGTTGGATTCCCTGCGGATCGAGCCGCGATTTGGTGACTTTCATACCGCCCATCTGCTCGTGTCGCTCGTCGACCGTGTAGAGGAAGTTGCCGTCAAAGACCCTGAGAAGCCGCTGTTCTGTATAGAGCTGCTTGGCGCCGTCCTCGCGGTCAACATGGCTTACATCGAGGAGGATGTAATTGTTCAGCTTTGACCAGACCAACATCTTCCCGTTCTTTTTCATGCAGTCACGCATTCCCGCGCCCGTTTGACTCGACTTCGCCCCCTCGCGTTGCTCGAAGCGCGTGGTCACTTTTGCGGAGACGGACCGGATTTCGTTCCAGCGAGCAAGCAGCTCGCGCTCGGCCTCGTCGATAGTCGCGTCGTTCGCGGTTACGACGCGGGCGCTGGGCATCAGCAGGGGCTGCGTCGCGGATGCTTCTTGGTTCACGGCTTGACCAGGGAGCGATTCGTGCTGCTCCGGGAGAGGTTCCTGCGTCCGTGGTGGTTCCGCCGTCCGTGATGGCTCAGGTATCGGTGATGGTTCCTTTGTCGGCGTTGTTTCCTGTGCCTGCGGTGTTTCGTGGGTCGGGTCGGGTTCCTTTTTACTGCACGCCGCCAAGCCACATAAGCCGGTCGAAATCGCCAATACGATCATTGCACGGGATGCTCGATATTGCATGGTGGTACTCCAAACTCGTCTCAGCTTCTCCGGGAGAGTGTGCATTATACCGTGAACCTGCGCCCACGTCGCCCCATTACGACGGATCGGATGACGTCCCATATCCCTTCCGCCACTCGCACGCGTAGATTGTATTCTTAGCAAGTGGTGTCACCAGTATCGTCCTTTTGCCACACTAAGGCACAGTCCGCAGCCGTAAAGGTCAAGGCGGCGCACAAGATGTCCGAACACATGATTGCGGTAGCTCGTTCCGCTGTCCAGTGTTGCTTTGTGTGGACAATGCGACACACGAGGGGCTTACACTCAACCAGCGTTGGGGTCGGTTGTTGGTGAGCACACGCGTCAAACACGTGTTACTCGTTCTCCTGGCGCAGACCGGCTGCTTGGGCGTCGGCTTGTGGATGCAGCACCACTATGTGGTCTCGTCCACCGTGGAAGCAGCCAAGCAGCAGGCATGGTCCGCTATCGAAGCCGGCGCAGACGAAGTCCTCTCTGAGCTGGACGCCTTGACGCCTGCCACCCTTGCAGGGGCTGACGGAGCATTCGAGAAGGTCACCCGGTGGCTGGCGACACACCATCCAGACAGTGGTGAGGTGATGCTCGTCGATCCACAGTGGCGGGTCGTTTTCCCACGGGATGATATGGGACCGGCTTTCGCACTGTCGGCATCACGTGGCCCGCCCGTCGAGTGGATTCCAAACACCGATGTCTCGGCCGAGGCGGTCGCGGTCCAACGGGGCGGGCTTATCCTATCGGACGGTCTGCACATCGCCGTGGCGTACACGCTGAAGCATGGGCTGGGCCGTGTCTTGATCCATCAACCGGTTGCAGCGATCGAGGCCGGATCGGCCGCACTGACTCAATCCCTGCCTGCCATCAGCGTGATGACGTTCGTTTGGATCTGCGCCCTATCCGGTATCGCAGGGTACATCATTCTGGCGCGTCTTCATGATGAGATCGCCCGCGAACGGTCCCGATCGGCGAGCGATGCCCTGCGGAAGACACAGAATCTCCTTCGAACGCGAAACGCGGTGATCTTCGGGTTGGCGAAACTGGCTGAGTCTCGCGATCCGGAGACGGGCGATCATCTGGAACGTATCTCCGTCTACTCGACCAGCCTTGCGTCGGCGGTGCGTCACCACCCCAACTTCCGTGACGAGATCACGCCGGGATTCGTCAGGCTCATCGGAATCAGCTCCGCTCTGCACGACATCGGCAAGGTCGGTGTGGAGGACCGGATTCTGCTGAAACCAGGTCCGTTGACCTCGGAGGAGCACGCCTCGATGCAGAATCACGCAGAGATTGGGGGTGAGTGCCTTCGGGAGATCGAACAACGCCTGGGAGGTTCCAACTTTCTTCAGATGGCCCGGGAGATTGCCTTCGCTCATCACGAGAAGTGGGACGGAAGCGGATATCCCAAGGGACTTGCCGGTACGGCCATCCCGCTGTCGGCCCGCATCGTGGCGATTGCGGACATGTACGACGCGTTGTCGACCAAACGGGTCTACAAGGAACGATTCCCGCACGAAGAGTGTGTTGCGACGATTAAGAACGAGATGGGTAAGAAGTTCGACCCTGTTCTGGTCGATGTTTGGCTGACAATCGAATCGAAGTTCCGTAGCATCGCCAGACAATACACGACCGGAACGCCAGGCGACCTGATGCAGGCATCCGTAGGGCTGGAAGCGCTGGAAGATACAAGCGGAGCGGGAGACGACCTTTACGCGGTCCCCTCCGGCGCCTGGGGCGCAAGGATCTGACAACCTGCGCGTGGCAGGGGGATGGCATCCGATTATCCGAGAGATGGCTGGCACGGTTCGTACCGGCCGGTTTTGTGGAGACGCGACAACATGAATACATTACCTGGTAGGGACCGACGGATTCTCGAGCTCATGCTCGTCATTGTGGCGGTGGGTATGACGTACCTGCTCTACCAAATGGGCGGGTACAAGATGGTCGTCTTGAACCTCTTCTACCTCCCGATCGTGCTCAGCGGCTACTTTCTCGGCCGGACAAGTGCCGGAGTTCTGGCACTCTTCAGTGTGCTCGCCGTTACGATCGCGACGACGTTGGACTCGACCGGTTTCGCCGCCTACAGCTCACCGGTCATGATGGGGCTGGCCCTGACGATCTGGGCGGCTGTTCTGGGGATGACCGCGATTCTCGTGGGCACGCTCTGTGACGAGCGCGCCAAGACAGTGAACGAGTTGCACGCCGCCTACGTGGGTGTGGTGGAGGTTCTATCCAGATACCTGCAAAGCGCGGATCCAAAGGTCAAAGCCCGGTCCACTCGCGTTGCCGAACTCAGCCAGGCGGTCGCCGGAGAAATGAAGCTCTCCCGGAAGCAGATCAACGACGTCCGCGTCGGGGCGCTGCTCCACGACCTCGGCAACGTCGAGATCACCACACAGGTGCTTGCGAAGGCGGTCGATACGCTTGAAGCCAACCCTGGCAAAACCAGCAGCTATACCTTCCTGGGGACGGACCTCGTCCAATCGTTGGGATCGGTGCTGAGCGGGGCCATGCCCCTGTTACTCAATCAGGACGACGCGCTACGCGAGTGCCTGACTTCTGAGGAGGAGGCAGCCTGTGACGACATCCCAATCGGCGCGAAGATCATCCGCGCGGTGCGAGCCTACGACGCCTTGACGCACGATGATTCGGGGAAGCCGAGGATTCCGCCGCAAGAGGCTGTCCGACAGCTTCGAAAAGACATTTCCTCCGCGTTCGACCTCGACGTTCTCGACGCCGTTGAACGTTGCGTGCGGCGAACCGGTCAGACCGCGCCGGTGGAGACGGCATGCGTCTAAACGCGCACAGATAATGACTCAAGCGAGCCGCAGGCTTCAAGCCCGCGCCGACACTCGCCCAGGCACGTAGGGCAGCGGAGGGGGGGTGGCATGGGTCAACGAAGTTGACCCGTGGGGCACCGTTCGTTGCGTTGCCGACTTTGGGCAGGAGAGCTCGCTGGACCGAGAATCCCTTCTCGGTCCTCTGGCAGGTGCCGAGAAAGGATTCTCGGCACAGCGGACCCATGCCACCCGGGCCGCCCGATAACAAACCGACGAAAACTCGCGCATCTTTTGGACCGATACGTTAGTAGGCGTGGAGACGGGAAACCCACGCCCATGACGCAAACCACGGAGTGACCATGAGCAATCTGCTCCACGTGTGCCTGTATAACACCGATCCAGGGGCCACGCAGGAACTGGGCGATGCGATTCGGGTCCTGAACTTCGTACGCCTTGTCGCCGAGGTGGGCACCCCGGAGGAACTGGCAACAGCTCTGCAGGAAGCGAAGGTCAACCTGGTCTTCTTTCATTTGGACCCTGAGTCAGAGCCCGTTGTCGAAGTGATCGACCAGGTCTCCACACGCTATCCGGAGCTGGCCCTGATCGCCATCAGCCACCAGACTGATCCGCAAGCAATCCTGGCGCCCATGCGGGTCGGGTGCGATCAGTTTGTCTGTGAGCCGATCGACCCCTCCGACCTGGCGACAGCCGTGGGGCGGGTGGTCAGCAAACGCCTGTTGAGCCAGCCGAAAAGCCGGTGCATCTGCATCACCGGGGCGAGCGGCGGCGCGGGCACCACGTCGATTGCGTGCAACCTGGCATTGGAGATCGGCCATTTGACCGATCGGGATTGTGCCCTGGTCGACCTGGATTTGCAGTTCGGAGATGTCGCCCTCAATTTCGACAACGAACCGAAATACACACTCTACGATCTGGCGATCACGGGAACCGATCTGGACGACACGATCCTGACGTCGACGCTCACTACACTTCCCTGCAAGGTGGCCCTGCTGTCGCGCCCGGAGATGATCGAGCAACAAGAAGCGGTGACGCCTGACACGATCCACCGCGTCGTGGAACTGCTCATGGCCAACTACGAAAACGTCGTCATCGATGTGCCGCGCCACATGAACCCGACCACCGCCGCCGTTTTGTCCCACGCGGACCTCGTCGTCATTGTCTGCCAGCTCCTCGTACCCAGCATTCGGAATGCGAAGCGTTACTTCGATGCGCTGCTGCAAACGGGCGTTCTGGGGGAGCGACTCGAAATCGTCGTTAACCGCAGCGATGGGCGATCCAGCGGACGCATCACCGTCAAGGACATCGAGGATACCACCAAGAAGCCCGTCTACGCCTGCATTCCGAACGACTACCAGTTCGTCGCGCGCTCGATTGACTTCGGGCGACCGATCGCAGCGCTCGATCGAAACAGTCCCGTGCGTGCCGCGATCCGTAAAATGGCGCGAAGAATCACCTCAGAGTCCGGCGCGGAGCCTCAGAAAGAGGGCGATCGCCGCGGTTTCTTCAGAAGGCTGCTCACGAAATGACCGTAATCAACATCGCCTGCCTATGTTCAAGGTCCATTCGCAAACCCTACCGTCCTAGCGGGGATTAGAAGTTTACTGCAAGGTCGTAGTTGGCGGCGAGCAGCCTAGCCTTGGTGACGGGAATGTACGGGTTGCCGCTGATCTTCGTCACGAACAGCGGATCGCGACCGACCATGTTCAGTAGCGGCGAGCGCCCAGGCGAGACGCCATCCGGGGGAACACGCATCAGGTGACCGCTCCACTCGCAAATGTAGCAGCCTGGATCAGTGATACTGTCAAACGGCATCCTCGTACCGGGGGAGTACGTGTTGTGCCATTCCTCATTCATTTTGTTCGGGTTGGTCGTGGTCATTTGTGTTTCTCCTGCATGAAAATGCTTACTGCAAACCTGTGACACAGGGTCGCACGTCGACCCGTGCAAACGGTGCTGTGTGGGGACTGCGAAACCGCCATGCGTCCGATATCGCCAAACCGACGAACAACTTGAGCTAAATCTGAACAATTTCGAGTACCTCGCCAGGACGCGCACGCATTCGTGCAAATGGGCTGGACGCTGATCTTCGCGGCCAGGAATGACACCTGGCTTCATCGGAAGATCATGCGGAGCCGCAGGTCGCTGGATGCCGTGCTTTCAGAAGGAAAAACAGCGGACATGCATGTCGTTGGCTACTTGACGGTGCCCTGCAGCTTCTTGCACGTGCGGTAATAGTCGAGGATGTCTTTGAACTCTTCCCGCCGATCGTCAAGGGCAACCGCCACTGCATCTTGCTGCAACGTGATGGCACGATCGAGTTCCCCAATCTGGTAGTGGGCTCGGGCGTAGGCTGCGATGGTCAAGGCATCCGGACGAGGGCTCGCCTCATAGGCCGCCTTAGCGGCCTTGAGGGCGAGGTCAGGGCACCGCATCCTCAAATCACCGATTCCAAGCAGGGCGTTGGCCAGACGCTGCATGGCCTGTACGTTGTCGCGGTTGGCGGCTACGTGCGAGTGCACCCACGAGCAAAGCGCCTCGGCCTCCTTTAACCCCTCAACGGAAATGGTGATGAGTGCTTCCATTGCGTCTCGGTTTGCAGGATCAAGCTTAAGAATGTCAACGAGTCCATCCCACACAGCGGGCCACTGCCCGAGCTGCGCCATGTAGTTAAGCTCATCCATCCGCCTCAGGACGGTTTGCTCGAGCTTGGCGGCCTCCATGTCATAGGTCCCCCCGATAAGCTGAGCGAGGGCTCCATCGAGCCTCGGATCGAGCGGACTGCCCTCCCAGACAACCTTACCCTCTTTGTTGACTACGAAGGCGTACGGAATTCCGACGACTCCGGCCGCACCCAGGTAGGTCTCCGTCGTCCTACCGGTGTCGATCGCGACGGTATATTCCATGTTCGGGCCCTGCTGTTCCACGAATCGCCTGATCGCGGATGGCGTGTTTCCACGGAGGTCCGGTTGGCTGACCCCGACGATGACCACGTCCTTGTGGTACCTCTTCTGGTACTGCGTGAGCAACGGGACACTCGCCTTGCACGGGGGGCACCAGACCGCCCAAAACTCAACCACGTGGAATCTCTTGCCGACATCCCTTGCGAGATCGATCGGCCGACCCCGGACCCACTCCGAAATCGACAGCGGTGGCGCGGGATCACCGATCGACAGCGGTGATGCGGCAGCGCCCACGCCCTGAGCCAAGGCAGGTGCGGCCGCCATGGCTGGCAGGACCACTCCGGCAACCAACGACATCGTAATACGTTTCATTACAAATACCTTATTCTTGTGGGGCATTCTTGTGGGACCGACTTTCCAGTCGGTCTCCTCCGACGGGTGGCATGGGCAAACTTGTTTGTCCGTGCTTGGTGTCCGGCAGACACGAGTAAGCTGGCGCTTACCCATGCCACCCACCATCCCTCAAACCAGCATTGTCGAGGCACTAGCTAAGGTACGCCCGAGCCGCGGCGCGTGTTCGCCACACTCCCGGTGCCAAGCCGGCGGAGCCTGGCGCAGGCCTCTTCGAGATCGGGCATCTGCTTGGCATAACAGAATCGCAGTTGGTTCTCACCGTCGGCCGGATTCCGATAGAACGCCGACCCCGGCACGGTGGCTACGCCGACTTGTTCGAGAATCGCTTCGGTGGCGGCTGTGGCGTTGGGCCAGCGTCCCTGTTCAAATGACGCCAGCAAATAGTAGCTTCCCTCCGGGACGAAGGGCGTAAACCCGACCTCGCGCAGTGTATCGACCAGCAGGTCGCGCTTGGCCAAATAGTCCGCGCGCATCTGCTCATAGTAGCCTTCCGGCAGGGCCAGCCCCGCCACGATGCCGTGCTGCAAGGGAGCCGGCGCACAGATGTACATCAGGTCGTTGACCACGGCAATCCGATCGATGATGTCGGCTGGACCCACCGTGTACCCGATGCGCCAGCCCGTCACGGCATAGGTCTTGGAGGCACCGCTGATGGTGAGGGTGCGATCGCGCACTTCCGGGAATCGGCCGATGCTGATGTGCTCCTTGCCATAGGTGATGTACTCGTAAATCTCGTCGGTGACGATCCACGTATTGTGCCTATTCGCAAGCGCCGCGATTCCTTTAAGTTCCGATTCGGAGAAGACCTTGCCGGTCGGATTGCTCGGCGTGCACACGAGGATCATCCGCGTGCGCTCGCTAAAGGCCTCCTCCAGTTGCACCGGGTCATAAGACCAGTCCGACGGGTGCAGGTCGACGAACCTGGTCTCTACGCCCATGAGCTCGAGCAGGTTTGTGTGGTAGCTGTAAAACGGCGAGAACAGGATGCATTCGTCACCCAGGTTAAGCGTCGACAAGACGACACAGGCGAAGGACCCCGCACTGCCGACGTTCACCGCGACCTGCGTTTCAGGGTCGCACTCGATCCCGTTGAACTCGCGCATCTTCCCGGCGATGGCCTGCCGCAGCTCGATGATTCCACGCAGGTTCGTGTAGATCGCATGGTCGTCGTCGATCGCCCGCTTAGCCGCCTCTTTGACCGCATCCGGCGCAGGCTGGTCGCACACCCCTTGCGAGAGGTTCACGCCGTCCATGGCCGCACAGATCGCCGAGAACCTGCGGATGTCGGATTGGCTGATCGATTTCACACGGTCAGCGATGGGTGCATCCACGTTGTTACTCCTGAGACCAGCACTACTGGCACAATCAACCGGAGTATAGCGGTCCTTCACAGCCCCGACAAACGATGGAAATGCGACCTGCGTACACGGCGGGACTGGGCCGACTCCCCGAGACGATTGATATGGTAACGGTCACTGGGGATGATGATCCCCCCGATCGTCCGCACGGATTTCGAACCCGCACCTCCGGCGCGCCGCAGGATCGCGCACGGAGACATAGATCCTTCAGCGCTTGGACGTTTCCTGTGGATCGGTCATCGCAGACGTAAACTCGGCAGCGTCCTCGAGGTCGACGTCGCCATCGGGCATGAAATCGTACGTAGCGCAACAGGGGGGAAGAAGCGGTGCGTCATCTCCCGTGAAGCACAGTTGGAGTCGCGCGAAATCTGTCAGGTCCCAATCCTCGTCCATCTCAAAGTCGCCAAAGGGTTCGCACACATCGGGCCGGCCGCTGCCGTTGCAGTCAGGCGTTGATACAACCACCGCAACATCATCGATGTACCAGTAATAGGACGCTCCGGGGTACGCCCCCTCGAACCGCAGCCGAAACTCCGCGTGCCGCGCATTTCGGGGAAGATCGAAGGAGGCCGCTTGCCACTCAGCGAGCGGCTCTACGCCGCCGGGATGAATGGCCACTGTCTGCCAGGTGATCCCATCCCAGTAGGAGACGGCCAGGTCCCTCTCAGGCCACGGTGAGCGGCTGAGCCAATAGTAGGTGAGCCGGGCGAACAGTGCTTGTGAAAGGTCGACGGCGGTTGACTCCACACGCGCAGCCGAGCGAGTCCGTAACGAGCGGGGAGGGCTTACGAAGTAAAGGTATGAGTTAAACGCATCACCCGTGACCGACCATACGTCGGGATCAATCGTCTCATCGGTGAAATCGTCGAAGAGAAGCGGGAACCCCTCAAGCTCGCAGCCATCGAGCCACGCATTCCCATTACAGTCTTCATCCAGGCCGGCGTCGAGGTCACACTCATCGGGAATCTCGTTGGCGTTGCAGTCGATGCTGACCCCGCTGGCAAGGTCGCACGTGTCCGCGATTTCGTTACCGTTGCAGTCCGGCTCGCATTCGTCGGGGATCCGGTTCCCGGTGCAATCCTCACTGATGCCTTCACGAATGTCACAGGCGTCGGGTGAGCCGTTGCCGTTGCAGTCCGCAAACGTGGTCGTCTCATCGATTCCCATGTCCACGCGGCAGCCACAGACCCGCGCGTCACCGTCGAAATCCAGGTCGGGAAGGTCTTCCGTATCGGGGTCGCCGGCATCCGCGCAGAGGGAGCCGACTGACAGGTGGACGTCATCATCCGGTGTACCGACGATGCCGTCGAGACCATCGGCGTCGATAAACAGGGGGTCGTCGTCGACGTTGCCCGTACCGCCGTACGAGGCCGTCAGGCCCTGGATGCACGAGTAGTTGACATACCCCGTCAGTCCTACGAAATCGTCGATGTACATCTGGCTTGATTCCCGTGTGCCGTAGCTGTCACGGTTGGCCCACAGGATGGAGTTGCGAAGCTGCGGCGGTACGGCCCAGGCGTAGATTCCACCGCCATAGTTGCCCGCGGCATTCCCGCTGAGCGTGCTGTTTAGGAATGTCGTGCGGCAGGTGAACTTGGTGAAGTAGACGGCTCCGCCCCAGCGCTCGGCCGAATTCCCGCTGAATATGCTTTGGACGATTGTGGGCTCACCGTAGTCGGCGACGTAAAGCGCACCGCCGCGATACATGGCCGTATTACCGACGAAGGTGCTGTCAAGGATTGTTGGCTCCACGATCCCGCAGACCTGATGCAACCCTTCAAGGTACACGGCTCCCCCATATCCGGCGAAGTTGCTGATGAAGGTGCAGCGGCGCAGGGTCGGTTGGGAGACATCGATGAACATCCCGCCGCCGTGCCCGGCCGCGTTGTCACGAAACACACAGTCGGTCAGCGTTGCTTGGGCGAAGGGCCGTTGATACAGCGCACCGCCATCAGTGGCAATGTTCCCAACGAATTCGCAGTCAATCAGGTCGACCTGGCCATCGTCAAAGATCGCGCCACCGACAACAGCGAGGTTCTCGCGGAACGTACAGTGGGCCACCGTCGCCCGGACCCCCGGGCGGGTGCGCAGACCACCGCCCATATGAACCCCGCCGGAGACCTCGCTCGCAAAGCCGGCGGAGATCGTCACGCCGTCCAGCACGGTGCCGTCGTCGGTTTCGTCCGCCGTCACAACGTGGAAGCTGTTCTCGCACTTGCGGTTGCATTCGTCGCAACAGTACTGAGCGGCAAGAAGGGCGCAGAGGTCGTCCCATTCGATCAGACAAAAATTCCGGTGCGGATATACGGCATCCTCGCAGGCTTCACTGTCGCAGCCGGCGCCGCCGTTGGCCACGCAGCAATCACTCCCACCGATTTCGTCGTCACCGTTGAGGTCGCCGCTGAGGATGGTCTCATACTTCGAGATGTCGCGCTCATCGGGGTCGGTCGCGCCGCAACCGGCGTAGCCGCCCTCAATGGTCACGCCGTTGACAATGTGAAATGTCGCCTCCCGTGGGTCGTCCAAGCCGGTTGGATCGGGGGTGTACGTGCCGTCGGCGACGCGAATGGTGTCGCCGAACACGGCGACTCTCAACGCGTCGTAGAGTTCCAAATGCCCGCAGCACCAACTCGATCCGTTGTGTTCGGGCCCGGTGGCGTCCTTGTCAACGTAAAGCACCGTTTCCGCCTGGATGCCGCTGACCGCCAGGACAAAGCAGATTAACGCAATTCTTGAGGCACGCTGGTACATTGTGATGGCCATTCTCTGCCTCCGCTTGTGGCATTCGAATCTAATACCACTATGACGCTGTCGACACGGGACATCGACGTATTTTACCAGGGGTGGGACGCGGAATACAATGGTGGAGCGGCGATTTTGTAGAGGAAGAGCACGCGTTAATCCAAGGGTTCGCCCTGTCACGGCGTACGGCACGGCCGCTACGACATCCAAAGGAGCTCGCGATGATTCGCAGACTGACTCTGAGACTCTTGCTTCGTGTTCTGCCTCCGTTGTTGTCCAGCTCAGGGCTGTACGCAGCCGGCGCGCCCGAGCTGATGGACGCCTCGCGCGAACGCATCGACGACATCCTGACAAAGCTGCAACAGAGAAGCGACGGCCTTACGGACATTCGCTGCAAGGTCCGTTTCGTCGAGGATGATCGGATCAATCTCTCGAAGCGGACCAAATACGGGACGATCCTCTTTCTGATCACCGACCCGAACCCACACTTCCTGATCCACTTTGACAAGACCGAGGCCGATGGTGTCCTGGGCAAGCAGGAGTGGTACCTCTTCGACGGTCGATGGCTGTACGAAGTGCTCGAACGCATCCGGCAGGTCACGAAACGCGAGATCGCCAGGCCGGGAGAAAAGGTCGACCTGTTCGACCTGGAGAACGCACCCTTCCCCCTTCCGTTCGGGCAGAATAAGGAGGCGATCCTACGCAACTTCGACGTAACGTTGGCCCCGCTGGCTGACGGCGATCCCCCCAACACGGATCATCTCGTCTGTGTTCCGAAAGCTGAAAGTCGACTACACCGCAGGTATGAGAAGCTGGAGTTTTTCGTCCTCAGGGACGTTCACTTGCCGAGCCGCGTCGTCGTGACCAAAGGCGACGGGCTGGAGATCAGCACGGCCGATTTTCCCGATCTGTCCGCCAAGTCGATCAACGCGGGTGTAACGAAGAAGGACTTCGCCAGGCCGAAGACGTGGAAGAAGTACGAAGTCGTCGTGGAGAAGCTCCCGCCGGAGAGCAAGCCCGAGCCATAGGATGGCTGAGCCTCCCCGCAGCCCCGTTGTTCCCTTGCTATAACGCTCGTGGTACTATATTCGCCCTGGACGAACGGCGTCCACACACGCGGTCAGTGTTGCGCACCGCGATCTGATCTCTATCTCGGAGTGAGAAGAACAATGCGGGCTAACACAACATCAATCGTCCTCCCGCGCCTCCGCCGTGGTTTCATAGCGACGTTTGTTGGAGTCCTCTTACCGTTAGGGTCAGGCGCATGTTTGTCGCCAGCGCGCACAACGGAGCCGAGTTCGGTCTCCGCGGCGCATCTGGTGATTCTTAACGCGAAGATATGGACGGGCGTCGAGCGCGCGAAGGGAGAATCCGGCGATCGGCCTGAGCCGACCGCCCTCGCCGTGGTTGGTGACAGGATCGCCGTGGTGGGAAGCGACGCTTCTGTCCGGTCGTGGATCGGCCGCGGCACGAAGGTGATCGACGCGCGCGGTCGCCGGGTCATCCCCGGCATTACTGACAGTCACGTGCACATCATCAGCGGCGGGTTTCAACTGGCCCGGCTTGCACTGCGCGAGGTAAACAGTCGTGAGGAATTCATCCGGGCCGTCGCCGTAGAGGCGAAGAAGAAAAAGCAGGGACAGTGGGTGCTCGGCGGGCGGTGGAGCGTGGAAAGCTGGGAGAAACCGGAAGCGCCAAGCAAGAGCTGGCTCGATCCCGTCACCGGCGACATTCCGGTCTTCCTTAGCCGCATGGATGGCCATTCGGCGCTGGTGAACTCAGCCGCGCTGCGGCAGGCAGGCATTGATGCCTCGGGTCCACCGGATCCTGAGGGTGGGGAGATTGAGCGTGATCCGAAGACCGGCGAGCCGACGGGGATTCTGAAAGAATCAGCTATGGACCTCGTGAGTCGGCTTATTCCCGATCCGACGCCGGCCGAGCGCTATGAGGCGCTTCGTCGCGCGATGAAACATGCCAACTCGCTGGGTATCACATCGATGCACGACATGTTCGCCGTGGGTGACCTGGAGGCCTTCCGTCGTGCGGAACAGGAAGGCACACTGTCCGTGCGCATCACCGTGTACTTGGGTGTCACTGACTGGGCATCGCACGTCGATAAGATACCGGCTTACGGTCTTGACAGCGACATGCTTCGCCTGGCCGGCTTCAAGGGGTTCATGGACGGATCGCTGGGGAGCCGAACGGCGTATATGCGTAAGCCCTATGCCGACGCGACACCCGAGATGCCCTATCCACGAGGTCAACTAACTGCGATGGCTGACCCGCCGGAGTCATTTCAGCAGCAAATCGCGATCGCCGACGCTGCGGGTTTGCAAATCGCCGTCCACTCAATCGGAGATGAGGCGAACCACCTATTGCTCAACGCTTATGGGAACACTCTGAAGCGCAACGGGCGTCGCGACGCGCGCCATCGCGTCGAACACGCCCAACATCTGCGCGTCAGCGACATCTCCCGCTTTGCCGAGTTGGGTGTGGTTGCGTCGATGCAGCCGTTCCACAAGGCTGACGACGGTCGGTATGCGGAGAAGGCGCTTGGCAAGGAACGTCTCAAGGGGTCCTATGCCTACCGTCAGCTCGTTGACTCCGGCTCGCTGGTCGTCTTCGGCAGCGATTGGCCGGTCGTTACGTTGAGCCCCTTCGCAGGGATCGATTCCGCCGTCAACGCGAAGACCCTGGCCGGTAAGGTCTGGCTCCCGTCCCACTCGCTGACGGTGGAGGAGGCACTGCGAGCGTACACGGTCTCGCCCCCCAAAGCCATCCACATGGAAGACCGCCTCGGCACCATCGAGGTCGGAAAATACGCGGATATCGTCATTCTTTCGGAAGACCCGCTGGCGATTTCAAAAGAGCGAGTAGGCGAAGTCAAGATCCAACAGACCATCGTTGCGGGCAAGGTCGTGTTCACGCGCGCAGAGTGACGGTCCGCGAGCATGTCCTATCTCGTGAAGCGTGAAGCGAGATACGAAATACGCTTCACGAGGCAAGTAGGTGTCGGGTCCGCAGACCCGACGATCGGCCGTTCACACCGTGCCACCACTCAGGCACGCCAGGGCTAAGTTGTAGGCCGCGTGACAACCGGCGGCTGAACCATAGCCG
>JBARRC010000764.1:0-4518 GCA_049644045.1 Phycisphaerae bacterium | reverse complement strand
GCCTTCAACTCCACGCCCGCCGAGGAAGGTGAAGTTGTCGACGACGACTGCGTGCTTGCTGCGTTTGTCACCTTCGGGCGTCGTCCATTGCTGGAATTGCAGGCGCCCCTCGACCAGCACGGATCGACCTTTGGACATGTACTGGTTGAAGACCTCCCCACCCCGCCCGAACAACGTACAGTCAACGAAACACACCTCTTCGCGCGAGTTGCCGTCGCGATCCTTAAACTTACGGTTCGTGGCAATCCCGAACTTGCACACGGCGACGTTCGCCGGCGTATAGCTCAACTGCGGATCGCGAGTCAGGTTGCCGACCAGTACAATACGGTTGTAGCTTGCCATGGTTTCGTCCTCGAGAATTCGGAGGCCGACCGTCCTTGTCTGCAATCGCCGGTCGTCACTCGTCCTCAGACATCGCTTGCTCCAGCGGCTTATCCACCGTCGTTTCGGTGGGGACGGATTCCGTGCCCTCCTCCGGCCCGGTATCCTTCCCCATCTTAGTGTTCTCGTCGCGCTCCTTCTCAATCTCCGTGGTGGTGGAAGGTTCCGCAGACTTGCCAGCATCATCGCCGGTCTTCGTCGGCTCCTCAGCACCACTGGGCACCGTCCGCTCCATTTGTTCACGTGTCAGCCCGTCGGCACGAATGACCAGGAGACGCAGGATGTCTTCGGAAAGCTGCACATCGCGCTCCAGTGGTGCGATCTTGTCGGGCGCGGCCGTGAAGTAAACCAGCACGTAGACGCCGCGCTTTTGCCCCTTAATCTTGTAGGCCAGGCGCCTTTCGTCCCACTTCCGGCAAAAGATGATTTGAGCCTGTGCCCGCTCCATGAGCCGGTGGATTTCCTTTTCGCAGCTCTCGAACGAACTTGCGAATGTGGGATCGAACAGAAACATTCCTTCGTATTGGTTCAACGTCGCTTATCTCCTACGTAAGTCGGGCCGCTCAAGCACCTTGCGTTATCCCCTCTTCTCTACGCCGGCGGAAGGTCTCCATTAAACCGGGTCATTGCCAGATCGACACCGTCCTCAACCCAGCACTCAACAGCGTCAGCGGCACGCGGCCACACCCGCTGCATCACCGCTTCCTCTTCTTCGTCGAATCGATGCAGCACGTAAACGGACGGCTCGCCAATCGGCTCACCGATCCCCACCCGCAGTCGACACCACGCATCCGTACCGAGCCGGTCGATGATGTCCTGCAGCCCCTTGTGACTTCCGGCCGATCCTCCCGCCCGCATCCGAAGCCGCCCGAGCGGCAGTGCGATGTCATCGCTGATGACAAGGAGCTGATCGATCTTCAACTTGTAGAACCGCCCCGCTGCAAGCACCGCCCGGCCGCTACGATTCATGAAGGTCGTCGGCTTCAGCAGCGCGACGCGCTCGCCGCGAATCTCACCCTGGTCGAACCACCCGTGAAACTTCTCCGTGGCGAGCCGGAAGCCCCATCGTGACGCCAGGAGATCCACCACGTCGAAGCCCACGTTGTGCCGTGTGCCGGCATACTTCGAGCCGGGGTTGCCGAGACCGACGATCATCTTCACGGCATCATGGACCTACAGGGCTTACGACTCACCCGCGCCCTTGTCCTCCTCCTTGTGCGCCCGTCCAATCACCTCGGGCTCAGCCGTCTTTTCCTCGCCTTCCTCGACCGCCTCCGGCTCCGGTGCCTCCATCAACGCGCGCACCGTCGTAACGCGTTCGTCAGGATCGGCTAGGGCCTTTACGCCGGGCGGTAATTCCAAATCCTTCACAAAGAGCGACTCGCCCAGTCCAAGTTCGGTCACGAACGGGTGCAACGTGTTCGGAATCTCGGTCACCAGGCACTCGATCTCCAGATCGGCCATGTGCTGGTCGAGCACGCCGCCCTCCGACACTCCCTTGGGCACGCCGCGCGGCTCGATCCCCACCCGCACCGTCACGCGCTCATCTATGTCCACACGCGTCAGGTCGAGGTGGATCGGCTCATGGTCGAGGTGGTCATATTGAACGTCCTTGATGAGGTATTGCCCGATCTTGCCCGCAAACTCCACCTCCAACGTTCTAGCACCGTGTGCCAACGCCACCTCTACGTCGTGACGTGATAACGACACCGTTTCCGGCGCCTCGCGGTGGCCGTAGATGACCACCGGGAGTCGACCGGTCGCCCGAAGCACCCGGGCGGCCCGCGTCCCCGACGGCTCCCGGGGTTCCGCTTTGACTGTCATCCTCTCCATCGTGTCAACAAGCTCCTGTAATGCTCAGCAAAACAGCGCACTGACGGACCTGTGTTCATGAATGCGTCGAATCGCCTCGCCGATTAAATCCGACACGGATAACACGGTCAAGTTGCTCAACCGCTCTCGGACTTCCGGGGGTATGGGGATGGTATCCGTCACCACAATCTCATCGAGCTTCGCCGCGGCCAAACGCTCCACCGACGGACCGGCGAACACGCCATGAGTAGCGGCCACGTAGATCCCCCTCGCTCCATGTTTCCGGACAAGCTTGGCAGCCTCGCATACCGTGCCGGCGGTCGTGATCATGTCATCGAACATCATCACATTCCTGTTGTTCACACTCCCGATGATGTTCACCGCCTCCGTCAGGTCACCCGCCAGACGCCGCTTATGGATCACGGCCAGTTCGCTTCCGAACCGGGATGCGAAGTCGCCCCCGAACTTGATGTTTCCGACATCCGGCGACACGAGCACACGATCCGTCACTTTTCGATCTTCAAAGTGCCGGGCCAGCACCGGCACCGCCGTCAAGTGATCGACCGGAATATCAAAAAAACCCTGGATCTGGTCCGCGTGCAGGTTCATGGTCAGCACACGGTCCGCACCGGCTGTTGCCAACATGTTCGCAACCAGCTTCGCCGTGATCGGCGTCCGACCCTCCGTTTTTCGATCCTGGCGCGCGTACCCGTAGTAGGGGAGGACGGCCGTAATGCGCTTCGCGCTCGCCCGGCGTAGACAATCGATGAAAATCAACAGCTCCATCAGCGTATCGTTCACCGGGGGCCGCGTCGACTGGACGACAAAGCAATCCTTCCCCCGGACGTCATCCTCGACCTTTACCAGCGTTTCTCCGTCGGGGAACCGGCTGACGACTGCGCTACCTCGCGGGAGCTCGAGGTATTCGCAAATCTTGTCTGCCAGGTCGGAACTGGCGCTGCCGCCGAAGACCACTAGGCCATCCGAGTCCCGTTTCGCGGATTCTTGGTTATCACGAATCATGAGGCAGCCGCTCCACTGCACATGGCCGGTCCGACGACCGACCCATCTTCCACCACTTCGTCGACACTCACCCGGACGAACGGACCGATCCGGCAGCTTCCGCCGACGGTCGCGCCCGCTCCGATCATCGTAAACGGATAAACGATCGTCTCACGCCCGATCGTAACGTCCGACTCGATCCACGTATTGTCCGGGTCGACGATCGTCACACCCTCGTTCATCAACCCGAGTTGAATACGGTCCTGCATCACCCGGTTCACCGTGGCCAGATCGAGCCGCGAGTTGATCCCCATGGCATCCTGTGCAGGGATGGTGACACTCGCCGACACCTCGTCCCCGGCCGCACGGAGGATTCGTATCGCATCTGTGACGTAATACTCACCCTTCGTTTCGGCGGGCTGCACCTGATCCAGCGCTTCAAACATCCGCGCCGCGTCAAAGCAGTAGTAGCTGGGGTTGACCTCGCGGATTTCCTGCTGCCGGGGCGTGCAGTCACAGTCCTCGACAATCGCGTCCAACTCGCCCTGCGCATTACGAATGATCCGCCCATAACCGGTCGGGTCCTCAAGCACCGTGGTAGCCAACGTCACCGCAGCATCGCGACGCTCCCGCGCCTCGATCAGGCCGGCAAGCGTCTCGCGTCGAATCAGCGGCATGTCGCCGGCAATCACCAAAACGCTCCCGGCAAAATCCTGCAACACCTTGCGGCTGCAGAGCACCGCGTGCCCCGTGCCCCTCTGCTCGCTCTGCTCAACCCAAACGAGGTCGTGCTCGCCCTCAAAGCGACGGATCACCTCGTCCTTGCCGTGCCCGACGACCACGATCAGGCGCTCAACACCCGCCAACCGGCACGCGGTGAGCACATGCTTGAGCATCGGCCAGCCGCACAACTCGTGGAGGACCTTGGGAAGCTCGCTCCTCATGCGGGTGCTCTTACCCGCGGCCAGGACGATGGCAACCCTCTCAGCCAACGAAACTAAACCCTCCACCACAGCAGCGTCGAGAAGGTGCCTCCGACAACGCGCCCATTACCCGGCCAGGACTCGAACCTGGAACGCCAGGACCAAAACCTGGTGTGTTACCGTTTACACCACCGGGCAATCGCTGTTGGCCCATCCCTGATGCCCCGTCGCAGCCAAAAACTCGGGTTCGTTAGCGGGTGGCATGGGCAAACTTGTTTGCCCGTGGAGCACCCTCACAAGACACGGGCAAGCTGGCGCTTGCCCATGGCACCCGAAAACCAGGCTGTGACGCAGCACTAGGCCGACCCCACTTGTATCATGCCGTGCTGTCGCACCTAAA
>JBARRC010000763.1:0-1862 GCA_049644045.1 Phycisphaerae bacterium | reverse complement strand
CTTGCTGTGGACCGTCGCCGACACCATGTGCGTGTGATATAGACGCACATGCGAGCCAGCGCACGTTGCCTATTTTAACATTTTCCGGCCCTGTCTTGCATTGCAGACGGCTGATGTGATACGTTTCGGGTACGGACGACGCCCGCGGGTTTCGGCAATGGGAACAAGTCAGTCGGCACGTGAAGAAGGGCGCCCGTGCATTCCACATCTTGGCGCCTTGTCACGTCAAGCGTAAGACGACCGATGATGACGGGAGCGAAACAGAGAAGGTAGTTCTTGTGGGCTTTCGTTCCGTCCCGGTGTTTTGCTATGAGGATACGGACGGCGCCGAACTACCCGACCGTGCAGCCGACGGACAATTCGCCGACGCTCTACCGCTTGTTGACGTTGCCCGCGCGTGGGGCTTGAAGGTCGGCACATACAATGGCGAGCGCGCCCGTCATCTCGGGTACTACCGGCACGGTCAGTCGATCGCGCTCGGTGTCGAGAATCTTGCAACGTGGGCCCACGAGCTAGTGCATGCAGCCGACGATCGGTGCGGTACGATCGTGAAGCGTAGCGGACAAGTCCCATCGAACGAAATCGTGGCCGAACTGGGCGGCGCTGTGGTCCTGCACATCATCGGCAAACCCTCCGACGCCGATCTTGGCGGTTGTTGGGATTACGTCCAGCGCTTCAATGCCAAGCACCCGATTACGGCCTGTCAACGGCTCCTGAAGCGTACCTGCGCTGCTGTCGCTCTGATTCTCGATACAGCCGACGAGCTGCGAGTGGGGCGGACAGGTGTTACGGTACACCTGCGGTCTTCAGAATCAACTCAAAGTCTGCGGCGTCTATGTCCCCGTCGCCGTCGAAGTCCAGTTCTTCCGCCCGTTTGCCAGAGGGTAACGCCAATCCACGGCCCACGTCGGGAACCGCGCGGGTTCCATGGACCATAGCTGTCCGCTGCGATCGAGCAGCGCCCCTTGCGACTTTGCCACACGGCTCCCGCTCGCAAGAATCCATGTGGAGGTCCGCGGATTACTGATGCGGACCGAGTTGCTCACTCACTCCGTGCTGGGTCCAGCCCTGCGAGATCAAGGGCGCTACTTTCTCGGCGATCGTGGTTCCGGGAGTGCTGGCGACGAGCGCCAACACCGCCTCGGCTTGAGCGGCGACCTCGTCCAGGGCCGCCTTGCTCTGATCGTGGGGGACGACAACCGTGCAGCACCCGAAACCGACATTTTCGCAGCCGTCCTCGGCCCTGCCGATGATCAGATACACACGCCCGTCCTCGCTGCCTCGACGCTCGCTGCGCAGTCGCAAAGAGGTATCGATGTCCTTGGCGTCGGGGGCGTGTCGGCCGGTCCCGTCACCGGTGTCTGGAACTTCGGTTTCATCGCTCCAAACCTCCACGACCAAGGATTCGGCGGCGCCCGTGGGGTCGCAGTTGTCGGACACGGTGGTGGTCAACCCGACGTCCGCCAAATGATGATCCGGCGACCACAGGAGGTCCGTGCTGACTGAGCAGGTCAGAACCGGAGCGGTGCTATCCACTATCGTGATCATTTGGGGGGATGAGCTCTCGTACCCGAAGTCGTCGGTGGCCGTCCAGGTTCGGGTAATCACGGACTCCTGAGGACACGCACCAGCGGCCAAGCTGTCTGAGAAGTCGATCAGGGGATCTGGATCGCAGTTGTCCACAGCGGTCCCCACACCAGTGTTCGACGGATCAGTCGACTCGTCGCACTCGATCGTCAGATGCGGCGGGCAGTCGATCTCCGGCGGGGCACTCGGACCGTCGATGCAGACAGACAATGTGTTGGACCAGTCGCTTACGTGATCCCATTCGTCCTTCGCGACCGATCTGACCTGATATGCCC
>JBARRC010000762.1:0-3489 GCA_049644045.1 Phycisphaerae bacterium | reverse complement strand
TTATCGTACAGAGCCTGGCGAGCGCGGGGTAGTTGTCCCTTATGTACGAATCGTCACGGTAGTAGAATGTGTAGGGTGGCGAGGCACACCACCCGGGGATGTCGTTATTTGTGTCGTTCCGGTTCGGGTCGAGGGTCGGGCTGTTCGGGTCGTACACTTTCACCCAGTGGGCACGGGGGTCTTCCCTGTTCGGTGGTGACGCATCCGGGTCGAACGCGCAGGGGTCCCAGCGGCGCAGGAAGTTCTCAAAAGGCTCAACGATATCGAGATTCCCGTCCCCGTTGACATCGTCGTACTCACACCGCTGAATCAGCTCAACTGGGTTAAGAACAGCACGACAATGGTCGGATACGCCGCACCCGGTATCCGGGTCAGGGTCGTCCGTGCACCCCTGCTCATAATCCGACAGCGTGAACTGGCACTCATCCGGTGTGCCGTCCGGCGTTGGGTTACAATCGATTCCCGTGAGCGGGCTCTTGTCCCAACTCCATCCGCAGCGCTTGCAGAACGGGTCAATGTCCAACCAGCCGGTCGCCCTGCACTGCACACTGGGCGTGTAGCTCCCGTAAAGATTCCGCGGGTCTCGATGGGGAACATCACAGACGTCGGGGACAAGGTTGCCGTTGCAGTCCTCGATCTCGCCGTCGGGCCCCTCCCAGCTCGTGGGATCGCACCCCGAGCATCGCGGCTTATCCTCGCGCGAGAAGCCTGCCTCGGACGGGAATTGCGGACCTGGGCCGTCAGGGCAGCAGTCGGGATTGCCGTCGTTATCGTCGTCGGGCAGATAGATGCAGTTGGCTGGGTTGTCAGGCTCGCCGTTCTCGTTGAGGTCGATCCACGGGCCGCACAGGTCGGGCACGCCGTCTGGCAGGAGTCCGACGCAGCCTTGTGCGCAGTCCTTAACGCCCTGTACGAAGGCGTTGGTACAGTGATCCATTTCATTGTTGGCTTCATCCAGGGCGTCCCACTTGTCGTCGCCATCCATGTCGATAAAGCGTTCCCCCGGTTTCCAGACCGGGCGAGCCGTCCACCAGTCCGACGACGTCATGTGATGACTACCCGTGGGCCCTACATGGAATGGGCCATCGTTGGTGTCGTCGGGATCACCGTTGAGGTCGATGATCGTACTCGGGTGGACGTTGTAGAAGTATTCGCCGGCGCCATACCGGTAGAGCCCGTCGCCGTTGAGATCGTAGAAGTTGGACGGCGAGTTGCGGACTGTGGGGTCAAACATGTTATCGTCGAGGGGTGGGTTGTCCGGATTGTCGCGCTCCTCATCGAGCAGGGGTGGCTGAATCGCCCACGGGAGGCTGATCCAGTCGGTCGTCTGCCCGCTGATCTTCACGTCTCCGTAGCTGATCTCTTCCCAGTATTCGGCGAACGACCCGATCCACGGATCGGACCTGTCGAAGCATTGGTTATGGATGCCCTGTGGGTTGATCAGTCCGTCCGCCGGCTGCCCCAAGGGGTCCCGCTCGGGACCGGGATATTGCTTGGGGGAGTTGGCGAGGATCACCAAGAACTGGCGTTCGCCGGCCCAGGCGGTCTGCGCCGTGAATAACAAACCGGCGGCGCTGACCACGCACAACGCCACCATGAATCGTACCTTCCGAGTCTTCTCCTGCCGCGATCTCATCTGGTAGCCACTCCCGTCGGTTGCTCGTCGACCTCGACATGTGCGTGAAAGCCGACGAGCCATCGTGTCAAAACACTCCGCCTTAAGAATAAGAAGGCAAGCGAACCTCAAGACCTCGTCCCGATGGCAATCGTATCGCTCGTGCTAAGTGTCTGTCAACTAATAGGGACCGGTGCGGTGCAAGTAGCTGTTTGGGCCGTAATTATCGGCGCTGTGGCACCTTATGATCAAGTAAGCCGCGCTGTTATTCGCGCGGAACCGCAGGTCTCGGTGGGCGGATTTCAGACGCTGAGCAAACGCGTTTGAGGCGAGATGAGGAAGCCACCGCCCCGGCGTATTACGGCGTTACGGACCCGTAGATCAAGTAGGCCTCACCGCCGTTATGCACGCCATCTCCGGTGTTGGGATCGCGCCGCGGGTCGGCCACGACCGAACCGATCAGGAAGTCCACGCGACCGTCGTCATCCACGTCGCCCGCCGACGCCAGCCCTCGCGAGCGACCCCGCCCGATCTTCTTGTCGCTCCCCCCCCCGTTGACATCGCCCGCGTCGCCGCCACCGATCCGGTCACCTGCGGCCCGGCCTACAATCATCAAACCACGCAGATAGTTGCCTCCGAGCTGGTCGACGTTAATGGTGGTGTCCGCGGCTGGAATCTGGTCCAACCGGTTGCTACCGTAGATCAGGTATACAATCCCGGCGTTGGTCAGATCATCGTCGTTGGTACGGGCGCCGTCCGGTTGGCCTTGCGGTCCGCTCACATCGTCCTTGGCCCCATCAAAGTCGAGATCAAGACCGGCCTCGGTGAGCTCGTCGGTTCCGTCGTTGAGATCCGGGTCGAACCGAGGTGAGGCGTTCGGGGCTGCGATCAGCAAGTCATCGAACCCGTCGCCGTCCACGTCGCCCGCGTTGGCGACGTTGAAGCCGAACTGTCCGTCGGTATCAAGGGGATTGCCTGCAATCCGCGCCGCCACCCGTCTATCGTCCGTCGTCCGCCTCGTCGAGAGGATCTCACTTACGGTAATCCCGTTCACCCCGCTGATGATGCCGGGCTTTCCGAAGACGATGACGACTTCGCCGGCGCCTCCCGAGGCGTTCGGGCTGCCGATTACCAAATCGGAGTAGCCGTCATCATTGAAATCAAACCCGCCGGCCAGGCTGGACCCCAACTGGTCAGACGTGTTCGTCACGATCAGTATGCCGTCGAGGCGCTCGGCGTCGTTGGGATCGCGCTCTAACTTGTTGAGGATGAAGTTTCCCTCCAGGGCCGAGCCGGCGTGGCGCCGATACGCGATGTAGACCCGGCCCTGCCTGGCGTTGGCGGTGGGCGCGCCAACGGCAAAATCGTTGCGCCCGTCACCGTTGAAGTCATCAATACCGATGATGTTCTGGATGTTGTCGCCCGTGTCTCCGGCGATTCGCAGCGCGCCAAGCGACCGAGCGCGGCCGTCACCACAATGGCTCGTAAACCCCATAATGTATTGGTGTGGCGTCGGCGGTGTCTCGCCGTTGAGGAAGACGTCATCCGGCCCCCACAGGAAACGGTTGTTGGCCAGGAACGCAACACCGGCATTCGCAATGTCCACCGCAATACCTTCGATGTAGTCGGCGTCCGCCATCCGGTTCGGAGCACTGATGATCAGGTCGCCGGGGCCGTCATCGCCGAGGACATTGCTCGCCGAGATCGAGGTCCCGAATCCATCCCCTTCGCTCGGGCCGATCAAACGCGCGCCGAAAGGTTCCAACGAGGTTGCATCCGCCGGATAGAAACCGGACCCTGCGAAGAGCCAGGTCCCATCATCAGGACATCCGACCATATCATACCATGTCGGACACAACTCCTCCGCCGGCTGA
>JBARRC010000761.1:0-11248 GCA_049644045.1 Phycisphaerae bacterium | reverse complement strand
GAACAATACTCCATGGAGCTCTTCGATTGATCACGAAGATCGGCGTTATCTACGAAGATCGTATCAGCCGTGGGTTTCTTTACGGGCTCCGCGACCGTTTGAGGTGTGATGCCGAGTTCGTCGATCCTCCCGGAGGTGTTCCGAGGGCTCCCCGTCTGCCCCGCAAAGGAGTGAAGCGTGCTTGGCGGTACTTCCAGAAACAGGGAGTAGAACTGGTCGTCAGGTTTACGGACGCCGACCGGGATCGTTGGCAGGACGTCCGGCGCCACGAGTTGGACGTCGTTCCCGACCAGGCGAGCTCGGTATGGATTTGTGGCGTGGCGGTCAACAATCCGGAAGAGTGGATGTGTCAGGACATTCCCTACCTTGCGGAAACGCTTGGGTTAACGCAAGAAGAGTTGCAGGATTCGGTACACCGAACGGACCGGATCAAGCGGGCGCTTGCCCGGATGAGGAGAGCCAAGGAGGGGCAAAGCGATGTGGTTGCGCGCATAGTCCGTGACGCTCCCCCTGAGGTGTTCCGTCGCTGGCTTAAGGACGATGCCCTGCGAGCATTCTATTCTGACTGCCGCGCCGCTGCTAAGCGGGCCGATTGCGAGACGCCAAACGAGCTGGATGCCCTCGAGGATGGCTAGATTCCCAAGCGAACCTGGGATGCGAATCGCTCCGTCGTTGCTATCGGCGGATTTTTCGCGGCTTTATGAGCAGGTGGTGGCAGTTGAGGCCGCCGGGGCGACCATGCTGCATCTGGATGTGATGGACGGCAATTTCGTGCCGAACATCAGCTTCGGCGCGCCGGTGATCGCGTCGCTACGGAAACACACGAAGATGTTCTTCGACGCGCATCTGATGATCACCGAGCCGAAACGATACGCCGAAGCGTTCGTCAAGGCCGGCTGCGACCACATTACCTTCCACAGCGAGGTCACGGGCGAGGCGGCTGCAGTGATCGAGCACATCCGTGGTCTGGGTGTGTCGGTCGGGGTTTCCCTGAATCCGGGTACACCGGTGAGCATCATCGAACCGATTCTAGATACCGTGGACATGGTATTGGTGATGAGTGTCTGGCCGGGCTTCGGCGGGCAGACTTTTATCAGCGATGTGCTGCCGAAGGTAACGGAGCTTCGTCAGCGACTGGCGGGGCATCAGCGGTTGGAGATCGACGGCGGGATCGATGCTGAGACGATCGGGGCTGCCGCTTCGGCGGGGGCGGACACGTTCGTCGCCGGGACGGCTGTCTTTGGTACGGCCGATCCGCCGGCTGCGATGAACCGCCTGCATCGGCTGGCACTGGATGCGGTCTCCGCGGTGAATGATCCTGGCCAGGTGAGGTAAAACATGGCGCACGACAAGGTGGACGTTCCCGCCGGCTTGTGGACTCGTTGCGAGAGCTGCGGGCACATGCTCTACGAGAAGGAGGTGGCCGAGGCCTTCTATGTGTGTCCGGAGTGCGATCATCACCGGCGCATCGACGCCCGCACGCGGATCGAACAGCTCGCGGACCCCGGCACGTTCGAGGAGTTTGCCGAGGATCTTCGCTCGACCGATCCGCTTAAGTTCAAGGATCGGATAACCTACAAGGATCGTCTGAAACGCGAGCGAGAGAAGACCGGTGAGATCGAAGCGGTTGTCGTGGGTCGGGCGTTTATCCGCGGTCGCCCCGTGATCCTGGGCGTGATGAACCCCAAGTTCATCATGGCGTCAATGGGCGCGGTCGTCGGCGAGAAGGTGACCCGCGCGATCGAGCGCGCGACAGAGGAGAACCTGCCGCTCGTGATAGTTGCAGCTTCGGGCGGAGCACGGATGCAGGAGGGGATGGTCTCGCTGGTGCAGATGGCCAAGACGGCGGCGGCGTTGGCGCGGCTGGATGACGCGGGCGGCCTGTACATCGTTGTGGCGGCTGATCCAACCACGGCGGGGGTTGCGGCCAGCTTCTCCAGCCTCGGGGACGTGATCCTGGCCGAACCCAAAGCGATGATCGGGTTTGCCGGGCCGCGGGTTATCGCGAACACGATCAACGCCGAGCTGCCCGAGGGTTTCCAATCGGCCGAATTCATGCTCGAGCACGGGTTCGTTGACCGGATCGTCCCCCGCTCCGAGCTTCGGCGCGAAATCGCCCGCATCATCGACTACTGTGGAAAGTAGCGGGATTCATGGATCAGCGAACAAGGATGTTCAAAACGCTGGCGTGCTTGGCCGGGGCCATGATGGGCACCTCGGCCTTGCTCGGGTGGATGGATTCTTCACATCCGCCGCCCGTACGCGCCCTTTCTTCCGAAGAGACGCTTTGGTTGGCCCGATCGCTGGTCGCTGACGACCTGGCGATCCGTCAACAGCAGTGGGGTAGCATCGAGATCCTGGCCGCACCTGCGACTTCCTCCGCCTCATTCCTGACGGCCAGGGCCGATCGCGCCGAGCATCATTTTTGCGTCGACCTGGACGGCCTACCGTCCCGCACGATGCGCTGGTCTCGCCAAGTAGCTTGTGCCGCACCGCCGTGCGCCGTGAAAATCGAAGTGGCTCGCGGGGATGGTGGTCAATCTATGTCGCGCGCCCAATGGAACAGTGTTCGCGCATTGATCGCCGCGCTGCATGATGCCGTTGCGGCGGAGGGGGATTTGTTTCCGGTGCGTCTCCAGGACGAGTGGGCTGAAGTCTACAACCTCGAACCGGGGACGGCCTCGAGGTGGTTCCCCTGACACGAAAACGAGCTGCGTCCCCTTTTTTGGTCTACAGCGCGACGGCAGAAGTGCAAGTGCATTGGCACTTGTCCGGATTCTTGCAGCGACACACGGCGTATTCACCGCTCTTGCAACAGATGGAACACTGGCACTGGTCTGCGAGGCAGCTACATTCGGGCCCCGTGCACTGCAGCACGTCACCACTCGCCTTGTCCGTGCCCGCGCCTGTGGCCCCTTCGCCCGCTTCCTCAGCTTCATCGCTGCGCATGTATTCAAAGAATGAGTGCACGGATGCCATGCGGTCGGCATTGCATTCCTTGCCTGCCGCATGGAGTTGATAGTCGTGCTCGAAGTGCGTTCCTTTGTCATCATCTGCAAACACGTGGAGCACGCCCGCCTGCCCGTCATAGACCACCTCAAGCCACCCGCTGATGTCCACAAGCTCGACTTCGCCTTCCAAAGCGGCCTTGAGCGCCTGCTCATCAAGATTCAGGTCGAAGCCCATGGTGTGAGCTCGTATCTGGTCACCGGGGCTGAACACCAGAAGCCCGCTGGGTGTAAGGAACATGAGCCCTCGTCCGCAGTACGATAGGGGGGTTTCCACGAGAGACGCACATCGTTCCTGCCACTCACGGTCCGTGTACGACGCCGGTTGTTTGCGCGCACGATTGACCTGCGTCGTTCGGAGTTGGGCGGCGCAGGCGACAACTGCGACTGCTGCAAACGCGACAACTACGCAAACCCATGGTACAGATCGAATTGCCCTCATGACTAGCACATCCTTTCCTTATCTGGTCTGAAAACAGTACTGGCACTTTTAGCGACCGTCGGCGAATCAACTGTGCCTTTACCGGACTGGTCGCCAAAATATCAACGCGCCTATAATATACACGACGGCTGTCATTGACGCAAGCAAGAAACTCATATCTCGAGGCGGCGCCAAGGCGACCGCGGCCCTACGCCGAGAACCTAATAACTTTATCGCCAGAATATCCGGTTGTTAACAGCGTATTCGCGAGGGGTTCGGACTCGGGTGCATGGCAGGTCGGGCGGTCGGGGTAACCCATGTCCGCGAGTGTCTTGACGCAGCCCGGATTACTCGTACTTCCCCTTCTTTACAGCCTCCTTGTGGATGAAGCGCGCCTGTAACGCGTGATGTGCAAAGGCGTCGTCAGGGAAGATCCGTTCTGCTCGTATGTGGTGCGGACACCCGAAGCGTCTGCGCACGAAAGAAGCCTCGCCACCCAGCCGCGCGTCTTGAACCTTACGGCTTCTGCAAGGCTTCTCCCGTAAATCGGAGTCCCGAATCGCTCCTCGGGACGAGGTCTAACGACCTTCATATATACTATGCGCCACAATCCGCCGCCAGGCAAATAAAAAACAAAAGTTAAGGCGATTCTATGCCCGGATAGCAACGCAGGGTGGGCGGCGGTTGCCCGGTCAATCGGGCTTTTCGGGGCTTGTAGGCAAGTATTCGGGTTCGTGGGCGACCGTGCCCTTAAGCTGCACTTGCTCCTTGATCCAGGTTCGCAGCGCTTTGGGGGCGTGGGCAAGTCGCCATTCGTCGTGCTCGCGAATCACCATGAGAACCACCTCACGGTGCGGTTCCCGCTTCCCGGCCCGGTGTGTCGGGTCGAGGCTCACATCGGCCAGAATCGCGTAGGCTGTGCTGTCCTTGGTCAGTTCACCCACCGTACCAGGTGCGATCATCACCTTTTCCAATGCGCGGATTCTGATCTTCAGCACGGCCTGCCACCCCTGCTCGTATTCGTCGCGCGGCAGCGGATCCTGGCGGGCACTCCACAGGAGACGAAACTTGTCGTAGTCACCACTGGCACAGTCCGCCATCATCCGTTCGACGAACTCATTGACCGACGAATCACCAACCCGAAGCTCGTCGGGAAACACCAGCAGGTCCGCTCGTTTGCGCTGCGTCGTGTCAGCGCCGTGATCCTCAGCCGCAGCATCGTCGTCCTGGCGGCAGGCAGGGACAAGGCACAACAGGACTGCCCAGAGGAATAGTAGCGGAACGGATCGATTGCATTGTGACAGCATACCGCCCTGCCTAATCCGGCGCGACCACGAATGTCGCGGTCCTGTTTTGCTACATGATCTACGTAATTTATAGCCCATAGTCCGCCCAGTGGCGTTGGACGCGCTCGATGATTTCGTCACTCATTTTAAGTTCCTCAGGCCAATCGCGGATGATGCCCTCACCGGGAATCTTGCGCGTGGCGTCGATGCCGATCTTTGCGCCCGTGCCATGGTAGGGCGTCGCGTGGTCGAGGATGTCGCAAGGACCGTCGACGATAACCGTATCGCGCCGCCAGTCG
Organism: Phycisphaerae bacterium; assembly: GCA_049644045.1. GTDB lineage: Bacteria > Planctomycetota > Phycisphaerae > UBA1845 > UBA1845. The sequence goes on along the minus strand of JBARRC010000761.1, from coordinate 6,234 downwards.
ACGTTGGCGCCCATGTGGAACAGGACATCCTGCTCGTCATGTACGTTTACATGCTCATCGACGATAACGATCATCTTTGAAAACATCATTTGCCCTGCCCCCAGGATACTGCTGATGACCTTGCGGGCTTGCATCGGGTATTCCTTGCGGATCTTGACGAAGACGCAGTTGTGGAATGCCCCGAACATCGGCAGATCGTAGTCGATGATCTCGGGAACGAGCATCTGCAACAGCGGAAGGAAGATGCGCTCAGTGGCCTTGCCCAGGTAATAGTCTTCCTGAGGCGGAAACCCGACGATCGTCGCGGGAAAGACCGGGTGCTCGCGGTGTGTGATCGCGCTGACGTGCAGGGCCGGGTAGTGATCGGCCAACGAATAAAACCCCGTGTGGTCACCGAACGGTCCTTCGATGAGCATTTGGTCGACATCGACCCAGCCCTCGATGACGATCTCGGCATGGGCGGGCACCTCCATCGGGATCGTCTTGCCCGGAACCGTCTCGATACCGCCATCGTTTAGGAAGCCGGCAAACATCAGCTCGCTCACGTCGGGCGGCAGCGGACAGGTGGCTGCGTACGCCAACACCGGTTCTCCACCAAGCACGATAGCCAGTGGCATCTTCTCACCGCGAGCCTTGTATTTGCGGAAATGACGGGCACCGTCGTGGTGCATGTGCCAGTGCACGGCCGCCAGTTTCTTGTCAAAGACCTGCACGCGGTACATGCCGACGTTGCACGTTCCGCTGTCGAGGTCCTTCGTATAGACACCCGCAAAGGTGATGTACCGTCCCGTGCCGGCAACCTCATCACGAACCACTGGCTTTAGCCCGCGCGGAGTATCCCCATCAGGAATCGCTGCGGGTTTTCCTCCGAAGCCGGGCTCACCGTCATGAGGCCAGCATTGGATGACCGGCAGGGCGAGCAGGTCGGCGTCGTCGGTGTGGACGACTTCCTGACACATGCCCCGCTTGACGACCCTGGACCCGAAGCTTGCCAACCTGGCGAGCTGCGGCAGCTTCTTTACCTTCTCCATCAGGGTCGTGGGCATGTCGGGTTTCGCGAGCTGCCGCAAACGGTCCGCCGCCTCTTCAAGGCTCGAAACGCCCAGCGCAAGACGCATCCGCTCGTAGCTGCCGAAGACGTTGATCGCCACCGGCATCGTCGAGCCGGTCACATTCTCGAAGAGCAACGCATGCCCGCCGTATCGCCCGTGGATGGGATCGGTCGACGGCGGCGGAGCGTCTCCGGCCGCCGGGAGCTTGGCTACCCGATCCGCAATGGCTGAGATTTCCAGGATCGGATCGACCTCAGCGGCAATGCGCTTAAGCTGTCCGCGGGTGTCAAGATCGGCGAGAAAGCTCTGCAGATCGGGATAGGGCACAGCTACGGACTCCTTCATACAGATGACAGGCGGAAAGTCTACCCCAACGGCATGCAGCTTGCGACCACGTGCCGAAAAAGGATTCTCGCACCAGCCGACAGAAGTCCCCAAAAGGTGGGTCGGATGACCCACCCTACGCCACTGGATTCGATTGTCGGGCAGAGCCCGACCTACGGACTTTTATCCGAACGAAGCGAGGAGGCGCTCGGCGAAGTCTTTTTGCTCGCGGGCTTGCTCGGCGTCGGCGGTATGAGCTTGTCCGAACGCCAGCAGGGCATTGCGGGCGGTGGTGAGCCATTTGACGGCCTCGGTGAGGACGGGCCGGGTCCGCTCGTCGTTTCGCTCGTGCAGCGCCTCGCCCTGTTTCAGCAAGGCTGTAGCAAGCGTGAGGTCGGCGAGTGCCGCCTCAGCGGCACCGATGTCATGCTCTCGCCACCAATCGCGGGCCGTTCCGGCGGCGGCTACAGCCTCATCGTGCTCACCGCTCTCCGCAAAAGAGGTGGCGAGGTCGGTCCAGGCGATTGCCCGTTTGCGTGCCGGCTCTATGGACGCCCGCTCGGCGGCGGCGATAGCCGCACGCTGCCAACGCCGGGCGTCCTCGTGCCGACGGGCCACGTCGGCGTCCAGGCCGAGCTCGATCGCGGTCTCCCACAGCTCCTCAAACGAACCGTACTGCTCGCGCAGACGGTGGGCGGTCATGTGAGTCCGGTAGGCGTCGTCGGGGCGATCTTGACGGCGATAAATCCACCCGATGTGATGAAGCGCCCGGGCACAAAGCCGCAGCGCATCGGAATCGACCTCGTTCTCCCCTTGCCGCCCGTGAATGAAAGCGAGGGAACACGCCTGCAATAAACACAACTCGGCCTCGTTGAGGTCCAGCCGCCCAACGAGCAGCAATCCGCGCAGGAGCAGCTTCCAGGCCCGGTCGATCATCGGTGAGTCCGGGATGGCGGCGGCGTGTTTCTCGGCATCGGCGATGCGTTTCTCGCCAAGAGCGATCAGAGCGCTGAGCGCCCGTTTATTCTCGGGTTGGAGCAGACCGGTCGGACGCAGATCGGTCCGAATCTCGTTTTCAGCGGGTGTATCTGTCACGTGGGCTCGTTATCTTTAAGTACCTGTTCGACTTCTCTTTTTATGTCGGCGTCAGGATCGGCCTGGGCGCTCGGTAGGGTGATCTCAATGGTCCCGCCGTCGCTCGCATTGACGGTCTTCGTAACGGTTCCGAAGTCCTTTGCACAAACTGTAATCTCAAACTCATCATGCGGGGCGCTTTCAATGACGAAATGGCCGTCGCGCCCCGTGACGGCTCGGAGCCCCAATGTCGTGTGACCGCGCCATTGCGTGGTCTCGACGCGTGCCCCGGCAATCGGGTCACCGGTCTCATTCCTGACGATCCCCTTCAGAACCGCGCCTGGGTCGAGCTGTACATCCAGGGGTGAGGTCTCGCCGGCCTTGACGTCAACCGTTCTGAGCTGCGGGGCGTAGCCGGAGAGGTGAACGGTAAGCACGGTCGAACCGGGCCTGACGCCGCGTATGGTGTACCGGCCTTGGTAATCAGTCCAGTCGCGCGGAGAATAGTCGGAGTGACCGTCGCCGGTCATCACACGCGCACCGTAGAGCGGCTTGCCCGTCGTCGCGTCGGCCACATTGCCGCTGACCTGTCCGGCGCGGGCCATGACAAGCTGATGCGTTGACTTGGCCTCGCGGTCGGGCGTCAGGATCTCGCGGTCAAACCCTTCGCCCGACACATGGTCCTCGTGCGTAAGCCGCAAGCTGAGTGCGGCCGCGTCGAAATGAAGCCCGCGCAGTGTAACCGTCCCATTCTCGTCCGTGACCACCGTGCGGAAATCGTCGCGCGGTTTGTCGTAGCACTCGATGGTCACCCCGGCGATCGGCTTGCCAAGGTCATCCACCGCTTTGATGTGCACGATACGCTCGGGTTTGAGGTGGACGACGATCTCGCCGGTGTCATCGAGGCGCTCGACGGGCTGCCGCTGACGGCCGTAGCTCTCGGCCTGCACGATCAGCTCGCCCTTTCCGGGGAACACGCCTTTGATCGTGAACCGGCCGCGATCGTCTGTAGTTTCGCGCCAATCCTTGTACATGGATCTGAGGATGACCGCCGCGCCGGGAATCGGTTGCGTCGTGAGCGCATCCGTGACGCGCCCGATGACCATCAGCTTTCCCTCGAGCATCCCGGCGATGAACGGCGGAAACTCGTCGTCACCGATATGCAGCTCGTGCGTCAGTTCGGCGTACTGTGGTTTTGTGAATGTAACCACGATGTCACCACGGATCGGCTTGCTCACCCGGACCGCGAAGTCGCCAAGCTTATCCGTCGTGGTGGTGGCGATGATCTCCCCCTCAGCGGCGTTCTCCGTTTTCCGCCGGACGGTGACTGTCACGTCCTTCTGGCCGGCGCCGATGTGGTCGGTGATCTGTCCCTCCACAATCACGAACTCCTCGGCAGGCTGCTCTTGTTGAGTTGGCGCGTCCGCGGCGTCCGGCACCGACGGCGGCTGACTCTCGGGTTGACGAGCCGGCGTTGCCCTGCCGATCGTGACGCCCACGAACAGTGCGACCAGGATTCGCACCCGGCGGCGCACGGTCGCGCGACCGTCCCCGTGCAGTGGTATCATCGCCTGTGAGCCCGGGACGGAGTTCACCGGTGGGAAGGATAACATGCTACGTCTCGGCGCGTCCTTGTTGTTACCAGGCTGCGCGTACTCGCGAAGCCGCTACAAGCTTGTGTGTGGACGGCTGACCCAAGGTCTTACTGGCCGGCGTCGCATTGTATCAGATCAGGGAGGTGAGGCGTAATCAGCGACCGGGCGGGTAGGATTTGTCTCGTATAGCCGGGACGGGTAGCATATAAAACAAGGACGTATGTGAGCCGTGCACCGGCGTCGATTCGGAGGCAGCACGATGACGCATCTCGAACGGCAGATACGAACGGCCCAGCACCGACTATGGCTAAACAGGTGGCTGCGGGGCCTGTCGGGGTCTCTAGCCATTGCGGCTGCGGTCTTCGCCGCCATAGTCCTGATCCAGCGGTTGTTTGATGTTTTGATGCCGCTGCTGTGGATCTCAATAGGATTAGGAGCGGGTGCGATTCTGGCGTCGATGTTGTGGACCGTTGCGAGCAGAGAGGACGCGTCGTTCGCGGCGGCAAAGCTGGATGACGCGGCCGGTCTTCGTGAACGGCTTAGCAGCGGACGGTACTGCCGGAGTGCCGATGATCCATTCGCCCGGGCTGTCGTCGCCGATGCGGAGCGCGTCAGCACGTCGCTCTCCGCCCGCCAACACATCCGTTTGACCATGCCACAGCCCGGGGCGCTGACCGTGGCGTCAATCGTTGTCGCAATGCTGATGTTTCTTGTACCGGCTGGTCTGCTCAAACGGAGTGAGGCAACCGAGACGCGCGAACAGACGGCCCAATTGGAGCAGGCAAAGGTCGCAGTCAAGCGGAAGATGGACCGGGTCCGGAAGATGGTCGAAGCCACTCCAGCGTTGGAGGACCTCAAAGCAGATCTCGAAGGCCTGGACAAGGGGGCGGGCGGCAAACTGCATAGGCCGGCGGACATTCGCCATGACGCCGTCAAGAAGATTGACAAACTGGCTGACGCCATCAAGCAAAAGCGGAAGACGGGAGACTACGAAGCAGCGAAGGAAATGCGCAAGATGTTGCGCGGCCTGAAAGTGCCGGAGTTGTCCGATGCGCCGACACAGAAGCTGGTTAGATCCCTCGCGCAGGGCGACTTCAAGACCGCCAAAGAGGAAATCAAGGCGATCCGAGAGCAGCTCGCGACACTCAAGTCGGAGCAGGACAAAGAGCTGGTCGCAAAGCTCAGCAAGCAACTCGACGACCTGGCCAAGCAGCTCGAGAAGCTCTCCAGGAACGAAAAGCTCACGCAAAAGCTTGTGCAGGCGGGTCTCAAGAAGGAGGACCTCCAGCGCATGCTCGAAAACCTGACCAAGAAGGACCTGGACCAGCTCAAAAAGCAACTTGAAAAAAAGGGCATGAGCCAGCAGCAGATCGAGAAGATCGTCAAGCAACTCCAACAGCGACGCCAGGCCGGCGACATGGCCAAGAAACTGGCGCAATCCATGAAGCAGGGCGCGATGTGCGACAACCCCGGTCAGACCGGCGCTGCCATTGCCGGGCTTACCATGGCGGGTGATCAACTGAGCGAACTCGAACAGCTTGAGCAAGAGATGAGCCAGCTCGACTCGGTCCTGGCGGATTTACAAAGCAGCAGGGACAGCATCGACCGGCCTTGCTCCGCGTGCAACGGTCAAGGATGTTCATTGTGCCAGGGGAACAGACCCGGAGGCGGAATGGGACGCCTCGGCCAGGGGCGCGGCGGACTCGCGCCCGAGGAGGCGACCACCGTTGGCTTTAAGGTCGAGCGAGGCAAGGTGCACACGGGAAAAGGGGCGATCATCGGCCAGTTTCTCTTTGACGGCGAGCAGGTGAAGGGTGACGTCTCATCGGAATTCTCCGAGGTTGTGACGGCCGCTGAGCACGATGCCACCGACCGTATCAACCGTAATCGCATCCCCCGTCAGTATCACAAGGCGGTCAAGGCGTATTTCTCCAACGTGCAACGATCGATTAAGGGCAAAGGCGCCACGCTCCGGAAATCGGACAAAGCTGCTAAGACCCCGGACAGCAACATCACCGATGAGTCCGCCGACCAGACCCGAGACAACAAGGAAAAGGACTAGTGCTCTGTTACACCTCAACTGAGGGGTGGCATGCCCAAGCCTGTCGAAGACTGGCGCCGGCATGTTGAACGCTGCCACCAAGCATGTCCGACTCATGGCGGCGCTGCGCTTGGCCATGCCACCCACA
>JBARRC010000760.1:0-2164 GCA_049644045.1 Phycisphaerae bacterium | reverse complement strand
CGGTCACAACAGCGGCGAGAACCCGAAAAGGCGTACACCGCGAGCCGCAGGCTTCAGCCTGCGCGGACGACTGCCCAAACGAGCCGCAGGCTTCAGCCTGCGCGGACATGCGCGTCACAGCAGTAGGTGGGTGGTATGCCCAAGCCGTAGGCGCGGGCACCTTCACCGTCACAGGGAATCTCATGGCGGCGCCTCGCTTGAAGATAACGTAGCCAAGGCGTCCTTGAGGTTGTCTGGGTACGATATCGTTCTTGCGGAAGCGATGTCGTACACAGGACAAGGAGGCCCTCACAGCATTGAGGCATTATATCGCTTGGGGCATGTAAACAAGGATGATTCAGTGGTTTCGGGCACGTCGGCGGAACACTACCGCCTCTGCAACTCGTTGACCTTGTCGTCCAGCGTTCTCATTCCGCTTCGTGCTCACTGGACGTAACCCAAGGCCCTCAGGGCCCGGATCGCTCCAGCATCCAGCTCGTCCGAAAGTGGTGTATCCGGTTTCTCCCCCTTTGCGTAGTCGACGGGTGTACCGCCGGGGTCCGGCTCAGCTCGGATAATCTCGGCGAGCACCTGATAGGCGGGCTCCGCCTCGTCCACCGCAAGCCGATGCCGCTCGAAAGGATCGGCCAGAACGTCGAAGGCCCAAGACTCGCGAGGAATGTTGGATTGCCCGTGCCGGACGACGACCTTTCGTCGGTCATAGACGAAGGCTCGCTGGAGCCCGCCGCTGCGGCCGATGTCCCCGGATTCAGCGTAAGGCGGGCGAGCGGAGATGTTCCCGGTTAAACTCCGTCCGTCCAGTCCGTCAGGCACCGCTAACCCAACGACATCCAACACAGTAGGCGTGATGTCGGCGATGGAGACCGGTTGTGATTCGCGCCCCGGGGCGATGGACTTGCAGCGAATCATCAACGGAATGCGAATCACGATCTCATTCGGGTCAAAGCCGTGCGCGAATAACAACAAGTTCTCATCCCCGTCCATCAGCCGTTCGCCATGGTCGGCGGTAAAAACGATTAGGGAATCGTCGGCCAAGCCGAGTGCGGTATAGAAGTCGAGCAGACGCCCGATCTCGCGGTCGGCGTAAGCGATTTCTTCGTCGTAGCGGTCAACGTACTCCAGGCCGTCGGTGAGCCCGGGCTCAAGGGTGCTTTTGTGAACACGCTGCGGGTCGATGGGCTGCGGGCGATCGTGGACGAAGTCCCTGGGGGCGTCGTCCGGCGGGGTGTAGGGCCCGTGCGGATCAATGTAGTGGATCCAGAGGAAGAACGGACGATCCGGCGCGCGATGGTCCTTTAGCCAGGCAATGGCGGCATCCGTGGTCCGCGATGCCCGACGTTCCAACAGGTCGGGGCGATGGGCTGTCGGTGCATCCAACTCGTCATCGAAATACTCGAACCTCGCCCCCAACCCACTGGCCGAGTCGGTGAGACAGAGATGGGCGACGACGGCAGCCGTCTGGTAGCCCGCCCGGCGCAGGTGGTCGGCTATGGTGATGCACTCGGCGGGGATCCGCTGGAAGAACAACCGAACCCGATGTCTGTACGGGTACAGCCCCGTCAGCATACTCATCACGCTGGGAGGTGTAAGCGTGGCCGTCGCGTACGCACGATCAAACACGCGCGACTGTGCCGAGAACGCTTCCAGGTTGGGGGTGGTGTTTCGGTGGTAGCGGTAGACACTCATGTGATCGGAGCGGAGGGTGTCCACGGAGATCAGTAGGACATCCGGACCGGAAATGGGGTCAACCTTGATCTTGTGGAACGCTGACACCGAGACTGGCTCGGAGCGTGCGTCGAGTGAGTTGGTCGCCGCCCGGCCCTGGCCAAGATCCGTTCGGAAGGCAATGGCCGTTGCGGCGGCAACGGCCACGATGGTTAGGGCCACGATCCTGCGGAACATGAGGGTTTTCCCTATTCGTTGAGCCGGATGCGCTTCCCGCCCGCGACCGGTGACTGGGGCGCGTTATCTCCCGACGCCGAACGCGATTGGCGCTATGCGGGCAGGCTCCTTCCCCTTGTTATCGAGATATCGGGCTTACGGGTTGAATTGCAGCGTTTCTCAGCGACGAGGCCGTTGCGGTAGAAGGACGGTCGCTCCCGGTGCGTTTCCAAAACGAGTGAGCGGGAGCTTACAGCCTCGTACCGGGTACGGTCTTTGAGGT
>JBARRC010000759.1:0-7416 GCA_049644045.1 Phycisphaerae bacterium | reverse complement strand
CGAGAACCAGGGCAACATCGACGACCTCTTGGCTTTTATGAGCGACCGCAACTTGCCAGTGGACGACATCCAAGCCAACAAGATCGCGGAGCAGCTTCTGAAAGAGCCTCCCCAAGAGGGATATCTGACAACATCTAACGCTCTTCAATGGCGGCTTCAGTATCGGCGCGTAATCGAAAAAGCAGGGAGCGTGGAGGGCGTCAAACGCCTGCGCTAGATGTCATGGCACGCCGAAAGAAAACCAAGCGAACAGTTGAGTTCGGCGACTTCCAGACGCCGATACAGCTTGCACGCGACGCCTGCCGGGTGCTAGCTCGATGTAGGGTTTGCGCAGCATCCATCATCGAGCCAACATGCGGAACCGGGAACTTCCTCTTTGCAGCTCTGGATCAATTCCCCGAGGCGCGAAATGCCATCGGGCTGGATATCAATACGTGCTACGTCAACGCTGCCAACGTTGCGCTCCGAGACAGACAATATGCCAGCAAAACCAGGATCATCTGCGACAGCTTCTTTGCCACGGACTGGCCGGAATTGCTTCAAGACCTCCCCGAGCCATTACTGGTAATCGGTAACCCGCCTTGGGTTACGAACGCGGATCTTGGCATTCTCGGAAGCTCCAATCTGCCGCACAAGAGCAACTTTCAGAGACATAATGGCCTGGATGCCATCACTGGCAAGAGCAACTTTGATATTTCCGAGTGGATGTTGATTCGTATACTAGAGTTGCTCGATGGACGAAATGCAACGATGGCAATGCTCTGCAAGACCGCCGTCGCCCGCAAGGTTCTGATGCACGCATGGAAGAACGAGATCAACGTCAAGAACTCTGATTATTACCTCATCGATGCATCGCAGCACTTCGGAGTATCTGTAGACGCGTGCTTCCTAGTTTGCCGTACCTCCTCCTCGTCCCAGGGGAACGATTGCTCGGTCTACCGCAGCCTTTCGGCAACGAAGGCAGATCACTCCTTCGGATACCGAGATGGGCGACTTGTTGCCAAAGTCGCGATGTATGAACGTTGGAAGCACCTCCAAGGGCACAAAGGCTACAAGTGGCGTTCGGGCGTGAAACATGACTGCACTAAGGTCATGGAGCTACACCGGGAAGGAGCCCATTACCGCAACGGTCTCGGGAAACTGGTCGAGCTTGAAGATGATTATCTATTCCCCATGCTCAAGAGTTCCGACGTTGCGAACGGCCCATGTGAGCGAACCGCGCGCGTGATGCTGGTCACCCAGAAAGCGGTGGGAGACGATACGCGTGCCATAAGGGCCTCTGCTCGCAAGACGTGGGACTACCTGATTGAACATGCCGAGTTTCTGGATCGGCGCGCAAGTTCGATCTACAGGAATCGTCCTCGTTTCTCGGTTTTTGGTGTCGGCCCCTACTCATTCGCTCCATGGAAGGTAGCGATCTCAGGGTTCTACAAGAAGCTACTATTCAAGGTTGTTGGCAGCATTGGCGGGAGACCCGTCATGCTTGACGACACGTCCTACTTCGTACCCTGCAGCACCGAGCATGAAGCCGAATTCGTCGTTTCTTTGCTCAACTCCACAATCGCAAAGGGCTTCTTTGAAGCGTTTCTCTTCTGGGACGCGAAACGCCCGATTACAGTTGACCTGCTTGACAGGATCGATCTGTTGGCCCTTGCCCGCGAACTGCGAACAGAATCCACGATGGAAAGGTACTTGGCTCAGCAGCAGAGTTCTTATAAGAAACGCAAACCTGAGCGAGTGATACAAGGCGAACTCTTTCCTAAATGATTGACCGTCTCGTTAAGACATTCCTCGGCGCTCCCGTCCTGGCGATCCTCTTGGCCGCCGTGTTGGCCGGCTGGGGCTGGCAGTCGTTCAAGCAGAATCCCAAGGACGCCATCCCCGACATTGCCGAGAACCAGGCCATCGTCTTTACGGAGTGGATGGGTCGAAGCCCCAAGGACGTGGACGAGCAGGTCACCTACCCGTTGACGGTGGCCCTGCAGGGCGTTCCCGGCGTCAAGGAGATCAGGGCGACGAGTGGTTTCGGCTGGTCGATCGTCTACGTGGTGTTCCATGACGACATCGGGTTCTATTGGGCGCGGAGCCGCGTGCTCGAACGTCTCAACGTGGCTGCGGCCACCCTCCCCGACGGCGTCACACCGAGACTCGGGCCCGATGCGACAGCACTTGGTCAGGTCTTCTGGTACACGGTCGAGAATGGCTGGTATTCACCTCGGCGTCCGGGCCTGCGCTTCAACGAAGACGGTGTCTTGACGGAATCGTCTCGTCGAGCCTTGCCACAGGATGACCCGTTGCTCCAGATGACGTTAGACCGGGCTGAACCCCACACCTGCCCGCTGACCGGCGAGGCATTGGCATTCAGCGGCTTGCCGCTCGACGAGCTGCGCAGCATCCAGGACTTCGACATCAAACTGGCCTTGGAGAGCGTCGAGGGCGTCAGCGAAGTAGCCAGTGTCGGTGGGTATGTGCGGCAGTATCAGATTGATGTCGATCCGGCGGCACTGCGAGCCTTCAACGTGCCGCTCGCCGCGCTGGTTGCAGCCGTCAAGGGCTCCAACGTCGACGTCGGAGCCAAGGTCATCGAGCAAAACGGCATGGAGGTTCTGGTTCGCGGCGTCGGCTTCCTGGGGGGTGGTGATCGCGGTACGGGCTCGCGCCGTCTTCGCGAACAGGCTGCCATCGCCGACATCGAAAATATCGTCGTCAAAGCCACCGATGGCACGCCGATCTACATCCGCCAGTTGGCTGACGTGACGACCGGTCCGGACTTCCGCCGTGGGGCGCTGGACAAGATGGGTGCGGAGGCCGTCGGTGGATGCGTCGTCATGCGGTTCGGCGAGAACCCGCTCACCGTCATCGAACGAGTCAAAGAGAAGATTGCCAAGATCGAGGCCGGTTTGCCATCCGGTGTGGGTATCCAGGCATTCTACGATCGCAGTACGTTGATCCATGACACGATGACGACACTCGGAACGGCGTTGTGGCAGGAGCTGCTGATCACGGTGATCGCCGTCGTCCTCTTCCTGCTGCACTTCCGCAGCAGCCTCGTCATCGCGGTGACGCTTCCCCTGGCCGTGCTTTTTGCCTTTGTTTGCATGCAGGCGCTGGACGTCGGCTCGAACATCATGAGCCTGGCCGGCATCGCAATCGCCATCGGAACCATGGTCGACATGGGCATCGTGATGACGGAGAACATCTACCAGTATCTCCCGGTCCATCGCTCGCAGTACACCCGCACCGCGCAGGATTCCAAAGGCAGGCAGTCGGTCGTCGTTGACGCCGTCAAGCGGGCTCAGTACATCCAACAGGCAGCCACGGAGGTCGGCGGGGCGCTTTTGACCGCCGTGGGCACGACCGTGATTTCCTTTCTTCCGGTTTTTTTCCTGGAAGGGCAATCCGCCAAGCTGTTTACGCCACTGGCCTGGACCAAGACGTTCTGCCTGGTCGGCGCGGTGATCATGGCCCTGGTGATCGTGCCTCCGCTCGCGTCGGTGTTGCTGCGCGAACGCCGGATATCTCGACCGTGGACGGCGGCGATTGGGGTGTTCATGGCCCTATTTGCTGGCGGAGCGTGGACGGTGACCTGCGGACCGAGCGCGTCGATGTCAAGCGTGGGACAGGCGCTGAGAAGCTACCTTCACCTTCAGACTCCCTTTGATGCCATCGTGGTCGGAGCCTTCGTCTTCGTCTTGACCTGGGTGGTGTTGCGCGAGCGAACCCGGGCGATCAACGAGAACCCGACCAGCCGTCTCATCCACTGGGTGTATGAACCAGTGCTGCGCTGGGTCCTTCGACACAAAGTGCTCTTCCTGTTTCTCCCAACGCTCATCGTCATCTGGGGTCTCTCGATCTGGCTTGGGCCTGCCCGCATCATAGGTGTTTTGATCGCGCCGTTGCGCTGGATCGGAGTAGCCATCGATCGGTGGTCCATCGCCTGGTGGATTCACCTGGGAGTGGGTCTGATTGCCGGACTGGTGATCCTGCCGTTAGTCATCGATTCCGTTCAGGTGATCAGGCGGCGTTCTCGCGCGGTCCATTGGACGCGCTGGCCCAAACGAGTCGGGTATGTTGCGGTTGCCTTGGCAACGGCGCTAGGCCTGCACGCAGTCGGTTTCGCGCAGAGTCGACCGGCTGCCGTGGCCGCCGTTGTTGGATTGCCACTGACCGACGCCGAGAGCGGCGAGCCTATAGACCTCAACGAGTTGGCCCCGTTAGCCGCCGCCATTGAGAATGGCTCAGGGATCGGGCAGGAGTTCATGCCGCCGCTCGACGAGGGCGACTTCCTCTACATGCCCAGCGTCTTGCCGGCTGGTTCGATCAACACCGTGATGAATGTCATGCAGAAGCAGGACATCCAGTTCGCACAAATCGACGAGGTCGAGATGGTGGTCGGAAAACTCGGGCGCATCGAATCACCGCTCGACCCGGCGCCGGTTGGTATGCTCGAGACGGTCATCGCGCTCAAGCCGCGCGCTCAATGGCCCTTGATCGAAGACCCCGAGCATCCCGGTCGTCAGCGCCGCCGCACGACGCGCGAAATCTGGGAGCGGATTCAAGAGGCCGGCCGATTCCCCGGCGTGCTGCCCTCGGTCGAGCTGCAACCGATCCGCACGCGCATCGAGATGCTCAGCACGGGCTTCAGTGCCAGGATCGGGCTCAAGGTCTACGGCGACAGCCTCGCCAAGTGCGAGGAGCTGGCCGTTGCCATCGAGCAGATCCTCCGCAAGAACTTGCCCGAGGCCCGGTCGGTCAGTGCTATCCGCGTGAGCGGCAAGCCCTATCTCGAGTTTCGCATCGATCGCGAAGCCATCGCCCGCTACGGCGTCAACATCCGCGACGTCCAGAACGTCATCGAGGTGGCGATCGGTGGCAAGAACCTGACGACCACGTACGAAGGTCTGGATCGCTACCCGGTTCGCGTTCGCTATCAACGTGAGCTGCGCGACGATTTGCCCGACCTGGAACGTATCTTAGTCTCCACACCGTCCGGTGCGCAGATTCCGATCACCCAAGTGGCGGACATCCAGAGTGTGGTTGGGCCGATGAGCGTGCGTCGCGAAGGGGCGACCTACGTCAGCTATGTCACGATGACCAACGTCGGTGTCGACGAGACGACACTGGTTGCACGGGGGCAGGCTGTCTTGGATCGGGCGATCATCGATGGAACGCTGGATCTGCCGGAAGGGTATCACTTCAAGTGGGCGGGCAGCTACGAGCGGAACGTCCGAGCTAAGCAGCGTTTGGGCCTGCTGGTGCCGCTGGTGCTTCTGATCAACCTCGTGCTCGTCTACCTTCAATTCAAGCGATTTTCGCTGGCGTTTGTGGTCTTTCTGGCCATCCCGGTCGCGTTTGCCGGTGGGTTCATCTTGCTCCAGTGGTGGCCGGGGATTCAGGACTGGCTCTATCTTGCGGGTTGGATGGATCGTGGCTTCGAGGGAGATGCCATGTACCTGACAGTCGCGGTCTGGGTGGGCTTCATCGCGCTGTTCGGCATCGCCGTGGACGACGGAATCGTCATAGGCACCTATCTGGATCAGACGTTCCGCCGGGGCAAGATCAGACGATATGAGGAGATTGCAGAGCGCGTGGTCGAGGCGGGTCTGCGGCGCATCCGCCCGTGCCTGATGACTACGTTTACCACGCTTGCCGCATTGGCGGTCGTGTTACTCTCCACGGGCCGGGGGTCCGACGTGATGGTCCCCATGGCCATACCGGTGTTCGGCGGCATGGCCGTGGCGCTGATTGCCATCTTCGTCGTCCCCGCCTGCTACTGTGGGATCAAGCAGATCAAATGGCGACTGGGACTGTCCGACCCCGACTTCGCCACCGATCGGGATGCTGAGTGAGTCTTCCGTCATGTGAACTCACCCGCTGGGGTGCGAGAGTCGTTGTTCTAGCAGGATTGGGTTTGGCCGCTTGATGCGGTGCGGTTTCTTGGGAAGGGTTGATGGTTCTTTCTCGAGCCACTTTCGATTTCGCGTAGACAATGTAGTGCCGTCCCTCGTAGGCGGTGCCGCGTCGATCTGTTCGCCACCCACAAGGGGTGATGCTACGCGATTTCGAAAAGCGCTCCAACAACGGAGTCTCGCCGATGTTCGTACGATTCGTTGGTTACGGTTTGTCTTGCATGATCACAGTCCTCCTCGTGACGTTGCCTGGAGGATGTTCCGGGGATCCCGGAGGACTGAGAGGTTCAGGGACGGAGGGACGAAGTGATCCGAGCCGCGCCCGTAAGGAAGCGGGATGTTGCGGAGACGAAGGAGCCCGAGCCGGCGATGCCGCGCCTACCGAATCAGGAGCATGCCGAAGCGGTTCATCTCTTGGGAGTAAGCGCCAAGCAGGGCGCCAAGACGCTTTCTGGTTCTTGCGTAACTCCATACGGCGCAGTAGGTTGTGAATCCGGCAACAGGGGTTCGATTCCCCTTGGGGGTGATTTTTCAGGAAAAGGTGTCAGGATGATTTTCCTGACAGTTGCCTACGGCTGGACATCACCCTTCGCCCGCGCGGACGCCCTCGAAAGGACATCCAAAAATCATCCTGACACCTTTTCCTGAATGACACCTTTTCTTTTCCCGAAGTCACTCACTCACGATTGGCAGACCCAACGGCACGGTGAACACCACTACTCAAAGCAAGGCGCGAAAAACTGGTGGGGGAGGCGATGATCGTGGGCATAGCCCTGAGCGTATATCATCGTCTCCCCCATGTCCGAAGGACATGGGCCACCAGTATACCGCCGATCGGAGCGAGCGAGAAATGGGCGTGATGCAGGGCTAAGCGCTGCTGAACGCGACCAGCTCACCCGGTTCGTCGTCGCGGTCGCAACGCCATCTCGCCACGGTCCGAGACCCGGAGGCGTTAAACGTCAAGCGTACATAGTACAGCTACATTGCTCATCACTGACCTCGTATCGCCTCCCCCGACTGAAGAAGATCGGGTAGACCACTCGCCGCTCGTGCCCAAGAGAACCCGCCTCACGGGCCGTTATCGCGGTTTATCGCCCCCACCCCTGCCGTTTTCGAGTGTACTTCGAGTGACCCTGTTCCGAAATCGCCCACCCGCCTCACGCCAAGCCCCCGACCAGACGCGGCATGCCCCGACGGGTCCCCGACTGGAACTGTCTGCCCTTCAACCGGAGCCGCCTCCGGGGACAAGTCCGTGGTTCAGCGAGGCCCGGTCAGAGCAGCCCCAAACGCCTCGAAGTCACTCAGGTCAATCGTGCCGCGACCGTCAACGTCAGTGGTCATGATCTTGGTGCTTTAGTCTTGGTCGTCGAGCGGTGCAAGGAGGCTGTCCCATCCGTAGTTGGAGGTTGAAAAGAAGTATGGCGGCTCGATCCTACCGGTATGTAGCCGGGCAGGATTGTGAATTCTTTTTGAAAGGAGCCGCCATGAAGGCAGCGTATCAGATCGC
>JBARRC010000758.1:0-1590 GCA_049644045.1 Phycisphaerae bacterium | reverse complement strand
TGGCCAATGGGAGGAGTTCCAGAACTACCGCATCACGCAGGAGAACCTGCGCCTCTATCCACACCAAGCGGCTATGCAGTGCGTGGATTGGCCTCTCGCGGCGTAGCGGGCGACCGGTTACGCCCTTCCAAATTGTGGGCAACCTACAAGTGCCGGTTTACCTTACCGTTGGAAACCACGATCACTTTGGGTTGGGTGCTCTCGTCTACCCGTATTTGGTGACATTTGACAGCTACTCCACAGCGCCGACGTCGAATCTCCATCTTCTGGCGTTGGATTCAGGAGGGTTCGACGAGGTGGTTGCGTGCTGGAAATGGGTCTACATCGGCCCCTTGCCCTACCTAGTACCAATATTCGACCTGCCACCTGAAGGCTCTGGGCTTACGTCAGCTCAATGGGACTGGTTGACAGACCACATCGACGATTTCCCAAACTACAATAAGATCGTTGCCATGCATCATCCCGTTGTCAGCTACTCTGATGACGATCATGTATGCGGTGCGGAACGCTGTGAGGGATGTATAGCGCATTACAGAAGTGATGTAGCGCAGCTCTGTGCCAGCAACAATGTAAAGCTGGTACTGGGTGGACATCTCCATTCGTCACTCCAGTACTACCTGGATGAAGCGTCCGTCCGGCACCCACTCCATGCGGTGGAGCTTCCTGAATCGCACCACCAGTACTCCGGGTATACATCAGTTGGCAATAACGACGGCTATTGGAGTAGCAATGGCAGCAGCCCAGTGCCAAACCTCCCAATGTACGTGGTTACCGCAGCATGTGGTGAGGATCTGGCGTATCGAAGGATTGAGGTGGGCGGTGACGACGTCAGAGTATACCGAACGTCCTATCTTAATGAGAATGAGCACCTGCACAAGTACAAGTGCGAATATATTCCTTGGCCCTGGGTCGGTGCGTCCGTCGCAGGCGCCCGCGACGGCGTGAGCGACTACGTGGTGGCGGGCAGATTACACCTATACGATTCGGCAGGTAACCATGTTGGCGCAGATCCACTTGGCGCGATCGACTTTGAAATCCCCGGCGCCTATTACGAGGACGAACCGGTTGAAGATGAGGGCAACAGCTTTGTTAGGGTTGCGCAGGACGAAGTGTTATCGCTGCTCGTGGACGAGAGCGAATCCTACACCTGGGAAATCGAAGTGTTCATCGACGCGAAGATCAACCTTTTTGGGACTGTCATTATGAAGGATGGTGGTGGGACGACTACTGCAACGTATTCAAACATTGAAGTTGCCGCGGGGTCAAAAGGATACCTTCGCACTGTACACGGGATGAGTGACCACACACTCTATTGGGACGACGACGCGGATGGTGCGATCGCTAGGGAGCTGCAGCCGGATCAGCTTGTCTGCGAAAAGCGACCGTATCAGCCCGAGGGTCCAACCGGCGCTGTAACCGGCAACGTGGCGGGATCGTACAGTTACTCGACTACGACTACTGATCCCGAGGGTGACCAGGTGTTTTACCTTTGTGATTGGGGTGACGGAACAGACAGCGGGTGGCTCGGCCCGTATGATTCGGGAAGCTCATGCACTGTGTCACATCAATGGGTGGAGGTCGGGGCATATC
>JBARRC010000757.1:0-5611 GCA_049644045.1 Phycisphaerae bacterium | reverse complement strand
CATAGCTATCCAGAGTGCCGGAGCAAATCCTTCACGCACGATGGAGATCGCTAACAATCTCCGCGTGCGCCCGTGGAATTCTCGCGCCGGCGGGGCTCAAAATCGACGGCAGTGCCATTCGGGACATTCTACTTATTTTATTACGGGCCCTTACGGAGCGGAGCGACCCGGTTGAACCGCTCTCCTTTTTCGATCACGATGGTATCTTTATCAAGTATATGGTCCGTATGTCCGGCATTTCGAAGGTGCGTATCAATTGCACGTCTGACCAGGGCCACAGAGCTCGAAATGTCTCTTCTTCATCCCAGTCATACTTGCGCGGCATGGTCGCGTCCCGCGCGTTGTAATCGAGAATGTACTCCACTCCTTCCTCGTGCAGGTAGTCGAGGATGGGGCGTCCAGTCCGTAAGCGATCCAGGAAATGGCGATCGTTCATCAGCCCGTCCAGACTGATGACATGCCGACCGGAGAAGTAGTTCAGTGCGCCGGCATTCCAGGCTCCGATCCTGGCCTCTGCCGGAAGATCCGACTGCCCCAGCCATCGGCCCGTCTGCCATCGCAGGATATGCAGGTTCTCATCCACCGGACGCAAACAGAACTTGTATATGTCTACTGTGAACGTCAGGGTCAACAACCCCACCACCGCGACCTTGACGTGCCGGGCGGTAAATACGGCGCCGATGTGTTTCATCGGCCCATTCAAGACCGCGCCGAATGCACAGCCGAACAGCATACACCAGAACAGCACGAGAAAGCTGTAGTACCACCTGGCGCAGCTGAACTGTCTCAGCACTACCACCATCAGTACCACGTGGAGAGTATTCGCCGCGCCAAGAATGGCCACTATCGGCCAACATGAATCACGGTGGCGAATGATTCTTACACAGGTCACCATGCCCGTCAGCACGAGAAGCGCGAGTACGGTCAAGGCCACGAGCAGCCTGGCTGGTGTCCGACCGATCAAGTCCGACAGCGCGTCCAGCCAGGGTCGGGCACTTACAACCGACGACAGCGATCGAACCCATGGCAAGACGCATCGCCAAACCGACTCCTTGACGACCTCGATCTGGGGAACGCCTTCGAAGTAGCGTGCAGCATAGACCATCTTCGCCGAACCGGAGATGGGTGTCACGGTGCCGGCAATATAAATGTTGACCAATGCATATACCGCGCCCAATGCGATGCCCGGCAGGATCAGATTGGCCAGCACCGGCCCCGTCCGCCATCCTCTGACGCGCGCAAGCCACAGGATATGAAGGAATACACACAAGGAGATCATCCCTGAGTCGAGACGAACAGCCGCGTTGAGACCGAGCAACAATGAAGTTGCCCACAACAGATGAGGTCTGACGGCCCCCGCTGTGTAGAGGCGGCACCAGGCGCACACCACGTACGCCCCTACGAATCCGTGAAGGGCGTTCTCCATGCCGATCATCGCCGGCTGCATGGCCAGAAGATAGCAACCCCATGTGGCAAGACTGATCCAAGCCGACGAACGACCGGCGATGCGCCGGACGGCGCGGAACAGAACCACCCCCGCGGCGAAGTTCAGCACGGCGCAGAGCATCAACGCCAACCGCGCCAGCAGCATGCGATCGCTTGTGAACCACGCCACGGCCGTAAGCACCATCTGCCAGGGAAGCTGAAACCCGTTTGTTGTGTGAATGCGATCAAACGACGGAAATCCGTGGTGCGCCCAGTTATGGGCGACCGCTAGGTACAAAAACGTATCGTCGTTGTTGATCAACTGAATCAAACGCTCGCCTGGCCAGAACAACACGGACAGTTGCCAGCTGGCGGGCACCAAAAGGCAGATGGCGGCCTTGACGGTCTCTGAACGGAGATTTCCCATTTGACGATTCCGTGGCTGCCGTCGTACCAGAATCGTCGTCTGGGGTCCAGCCAGCATGTCGTCCTTGAGGTCGTGGGGGGCTATAAGGGGACATTCTACTTTTTCTTGCGTCCCTGTGGTCTCCTTGTGGTCGTCGCGGTACACTCAACGCATGCCAAGAGCGGCGCGAGCGTCTGTCGGTGGCGTCTGCTACTACGTCCTGAAACGAAAAAGGGGAATCGCATGAAGGGTGATACGATGTTGAGAAAGTTCTTGCTCCTGCTCAGTGTGGTGGCCGCATGGACGGTGCCGGTGTTCGGCGGTCCGCCGCAGCCGGCGACCGACGAAGAGATCAAGGAGCTGATCGCAGCCGCAGGCGACGCGGAGGATTATGACAAAGCGGCCTTGGTCTATGTGCTGGACGAGGCGGATGTCTACGTCCAGGACAGCGGTCTGGCGACGACCAAGGCCTGCCAGGTCATCAAGATTCTGACCGACGCCGGGATTCGCTCGCAATCGGTCCTGCGCTGGGAGTTCGACCCGGACACCTACCGGATAAGTCCCAAACAGGTGCGTATTCACCGAAAGGATAGGCCGATCGAGGAAGTAGACCTCGCCTCACTCGTCACAGGCCCCGCCCCGCAGCACATGATCTATTGGGGTAATCAGCGGCACATATTGGCGATCCCGCGCTTGGAGATCGGCGATAGCCTCGAGATTCGCACCAGCAGAATCGGGTTTAATATCGCCTACCTTTCTGACGGCGGCACGGGCTCAGGCGGCGGAGCGGGTGAAACGGAGCTGATTCCGCCCATGCCCGGTCACTGGTACGAGGTCACCCTCTTCCAGACGAATCACCCGATCCTCAAGAAACGTTACTCCGTCCATATGCCGAAGGACAAACCCGTCCAGTACGAGGTGTACAACGGCGCACTGAAGTCATCCTTGTGGTTTGGTGATAAATACCACGTGCATACTTTTCAGGCTGAGGACATCCCAGCCGTCAAGCACGAGCCCATGATGGTGGCGCTGGATGACTGCGTCCCCAAGCTGGTGATGGCCACGCTTGGCACCTGGGAGGAGAAATCGCGGTGGTTCCACGACGTCAACGAACCGCAGTTCGATGCCGACGATGCCATCCGGGCGAAGGTGTACGAGATCACGGCCGACTTGGATACGGAAGAGGAGAAGATCGCCGCGTGCGTGCACTGGTCGGCGGACAACATCCGCTATTACGGCACCAAGCAGGGCGGGCCGCGCGAAGGGTATACGCTGCATGACAGCAGGAAGACGTTCCACGATCGCGGAGGGGTGTGTAAGGACAAAGCCGGGATTGCGGTCACCATGCTCCGCGTGCTCGGGCACGAGGTGTATGCCGCGCTGACGATGGCCGGCTCGCGCGTCGAGAAGATCCCGGCTGACCAGTTCAACCATACGGTCACGGTGATGCGCAACAAAGACGGCAGTTTTCGCGTTGTTGACCCAACGTGGGTGCCACTGACGCGCGGATTGTGGTCGAGCTTCGAGGACTTGCAGGGTTTGGTCTACGGTACGCCCGAGGGACAGGGCCTGACACTCTCCCCCCACTTCGAACCCGAATACAATATGCGGGCCGTCCGCAGTGAAGGTGAGATTCGCGAGGACGGCACGCTGTCGACGCGGATCACGATGGACCTGTACGGCGCCGCGGGCAACCGCCTGCGACGGGCGGTGAACGGCCTGCCAATACCCGAGAGACAGGCGGCCTTTGAGCGGGTGCTGAACATCGCACCCAATGCCCGCCTCGAGGACCTGGACCACATTGATCCATATGACTATTCGCGTGACGGATACGTCAGCATGAAGGTGTCGGCAGAGGGCTACGCAGCCGGCGGTGACGGCGTGCACATGTTCCGCCTGCCGCTCATGTCCCACCCGCTGAATCGCTTCTTCCGCGCGAGCTTCTTCGACCCCGGAGAACTCAAAGAGCGCAACTATGGGATGCGATTCTGGGCCACACGCCTCGTTCGCTATGAAGAGACGCTCAAGCTGCCGGATGGCTGGAAGGTCGTCCACGTACCGGAGACCAAAACGCTCGATTCCGAGTCTGCCTCGTTGACCTTTGAAGCGACGCCCGGTGATGGAACGTTAACCTATCGCTTCGAGTTCACGCTGAAAAAGGGCGTTGTTCCGGCCGAGGACTATCCGGGCTACAAAGAGGCCATCGACATGATAAATGAGCTGAGCAAGGAGTGGATCGTTTGCACCGTTAAAGACGGCAACACCGGGTCCGCGAAACACACGAGCCTGCCCGCGGAAACCGAGAAGGAGGGACACGATGAACTGTAGGACACTGAAACCCAATCGCACGTCGCGTCTCATCCTCACCACCGCGACGTTGCTGCTGCCCACGGCGCTGGCGTGCCACGCTCCGGCCATAGGGGCGCCGAGAAGTAACAACCCCGCACCCGATCTGAGCATCGGTGCAGCGCAATTCCCCGAGGATGACGCAATCATCCTCCGCTGGGAGCAGCACTGGACGATGGAGAAGGACGGGACCGTTCACCGTCGAGACCATCAGTGGATCAAGCTTTTGAACTCACGGCCGATCTGGCGGGTCGCCGATCCGCGTATCGATTTCGTGCATGGGCAGGACAAGCTGATCATCCACACCGCCCAAACCCACCTGCCTGACGGGAAAATCCTGCCGGTACCGGATTACTCGTTCAACATCGCCGGTCCTGACGACGTGGCAGGCTGGCCGCAGTATGCCGGCTGGCAGCAGCAGATCGTTTGCTTCAGCGGCATCGAGAACAACGTGGTGCTCGAGCTTGACTATGAGATTGTGACCCCGTCCGGGGTCCTGCCGTGGATCGAGGCCGATCTGCGCCTGCATGAGGACTATCCGATCGTGGCGCGAGTCGTATCCGTGACGCTGCCGGAAGGGACGGTCTTGCACCATCAGCTCGACCGGGTGGCGCCTGCGGACAGTCATTTCGATCAATCGGTCGAGGGCGGGACGGTCACCTACCGTTGGGCATTTGACGATCTGTCCGGGGCGCGTGCCGAGCCGCAGTCAGCGCCATGGCAGCGGCGGTGTGGTCGGCTGATGTTCACGACCGTGCCGAGCACTTCAGCCTGGGCTTCAGCCATGTTGGACAGGGTCAACCGGGCGGGGCAACCGGACGACACCATCAAAAAGTTCGCCGAATCCGCCGTCGAAGATGAGGCGGAGGGGGCACAGCGCGTCCGCAAGATTGCGAAAAAGCTGCACGACTCGTTCAACTTCGTCAACTCACGCAAGACGATGCGATCGCTGGAATGTCGCACCGCCGCCGAGGTCATGAGCGCGAACTACGGCAACCCGCTCGAATCGGCTGCGTTGTGCCTGGCCGCGGTGCGATCACTTGGGATGACCGCATCGCCCGCGGTCGGCATCGACGCGAATTTGTGGGATGAATCCGACGAGGTGGCGCCGACCGGGTCCGTCTTCGCCGGTGCGGTCGTGCTCGTCGATCTGCCGGACGGTCCGGTCTATGTCCATCCCCAACACGGCGTGTTCAAAAACCCCGGGGGTTGGGGCCGTCATTGGCTGCTCAGTGTGGATGACGCGGGCACGCTCAAACGGACGTACGTATACGCCCGTGGCGAAAGAGAGCCCAGCGAGCTTCACATCGCGGGCAAAATCACCGTGAACCCCGACGGCGAGGCCACCGGCGAACTGCGCATCCGCGCGACCGGCGCCTTCTTCGACCCCGCCAAGCTGGAAACCGCTGACGCGCAGAAGTCACTGGTGCAGGG
>JBARRC010000756.1:0-4222 GCA_049644045.1 Phycisphaerae bacterium | reverse complement strand
GAAAGACAATCTTCGGAGCCGCCCACGCATCCGGGTTCTGCGGAACCCATATCTCGTACCAGTGCCTTCCAGCGTCAAGCACATACTTTCGCTTCTCTAGCCGTTCTCTGTGCGATCCCAGGTATGCCTTAGCCCTGGGGTACCGGTCAAGATCAACAGGCCTTCTATGCCCGTCTGACACTTCGTGTGGATAGAGGGCACGTGCGGCTGGTTGAGCTGCTTTGGGGATGGACCAACGCCGTGCGTCCTCGTGCCTCAACAGCGGGCGTAGGAGGTCAGATTCCGGGCGTACTTCTCGAGGGAGAGTATCCCAATCGGAGCGGATGAACACATCATCGGCCGTTGTCTTTATGCCCACACGCACCACTGCGATGTCTTCGAAGAGTCGGTGGGCTGCATTACGCACGCGACGGAGCCATGCAGCTTCTTTAGCCGTGGTAAGTGACCATACTTTTGTCGGATCCCGACCGATCACCAAGTCACCGCTGGTAAGCTTGAAGAGACCCTCAGAGGTCTGGTGCAGCCCCGGCTTCCCTTGTCTCACTATCTCCATAATGTCGGTAGTGCGGCGCGCTCGCCCGGACCTTTCGCCGCCTCGATCGGGTTGCGAATAGATCTTGATGAATCGCGCGTTCTTCTGAACGCACTGAACCGAGCTTTCTCGGCGACGACGACCGATAAAGATCGCGGGCAGTACGGCGGCCTCAAACAACTTGGTGTCCCCTAAATCGATCACCTCCTCAATCTCATAGTTCCGTGCGAGATAGCCGCGAACCGCGGATCCCCCCATAGTCGAAAGGAACCGATTTGAGGTAATGATACCTATGCGGCCGCCGGGCCGCATGGCCTCCGTCGCGGCTACGATGAAGGCGTGATAGAGATCAACCCGCCCGGTCAGACTGTAACGCGCTGCGAGTCGCTGAGCCTTTTGGGCACCTAGAACCTGGGTACGGACATAAGGTGGGTTTGCTATCACGATATCAAAAGCGCACTCGAAGGCGGGATCCGCTGAGGCAGGTTCCCAAAGTTCCGCTTGACCCCGGCGGTTAGTGGCCAAGTCCAGGAAGTCTGCCGGGATCAGCCGACAGCGAGCTTGCGTAAATCGCGCGAGCTTGGATTCCGAATCCGGGACAACGCGCGCATCAGCTTCGACACCGACGACTTCGCAGTCGTGCAGCATTCCGGCCTTTTGGAGAGCTATCAGGAGGGCCTCCAGGAGTGCCCCATCACCGCACGCCGGATCCAGGATGCGGAGTGGTGCCTGGTGGGTGTACCGGGCTCTACGCACAAGGCGATCTGCAACGAAATCAGCGAGGGGACGCGGGGTATAGTGTACCCCCATAGCCTTGCGGCGGGTCGCACTCATCGTGGTGGGCGGTGCCCGCCCTACGCTTGACATCCTGTGTACCTTCATGTCGGAGCCAATCCTTCCGAATGACTCGACTCGCGGGTATTTACCACGATTCTTAATCGATGTCCGGCCAGGACCGTGGACCGACGCTGGTAAGGTGGCCGTCGACGTTGACCGGGCACTCCCGAAAATAATCGTAAACGGTGTTGACCGTGATCGCGTCGACCTCGGCCAACATCTGCTCGACCGTTCGCGGCGCGCCACGGTATTCCATATCCTCCATCAACTGCGTGAGTCGATGGTAGGGGGCTTCACTCTCGACCGCCAGCGATGTACGGCGCTTGTTTTTTACCCGATCCACCTCATGCGGTTGCACGGATGCAGTACAGATCCGGTTCGCTTCGGCTCGCATCGCGTCGAGAAGCGCCCCGGCGTTTTCCGGCTGACAGCAGCCGTAGAGAATCATCGCGCCGCAATCGGTATATTCAAGATGATACGCGCCCGCTCGCGGCGCGACGCCCTTTTGCACGATGTTCCAGAAGAATCGCGAATTGTCACCGCCCAGGATCGTCGCAGCGACAGCGGCTGTCTCCGCGCGTTTGTCACACGCGCTGATCGACGGGAAGGTCAATGCGATGACCTGCTGTTTGAAGCGTTCGACCTGCAGCACGTCCGTTCCGCCGTGAATCGTCGGAGGAAGCCGCTCCGTGGTCGTTCCCCACGCCTTCCAGGAGCCGCAATGCTCCTCGGCCAATCCGATGATCTCCGTTGGATCAACATTGCCGGCCACGATCAGCATCATGTTGTCGGGTGCATAACGCCGCTCGAAGTACGCCCACATCTGATCGCGGGTCAGCGCTTGGACGGTCTGCTCATAGCCCAGGACGGGCCATTCGAGCGGATGACCGGCGAAGACCTTCTCCTGGAGAAAATCGAAGGTGACATGTTCAAGGCTGTCCTTGGACATAGCGATCTCTTCGAGGATCACCTTTTTCTCGGTTGTGAACTCCTCGGCGGGCAACGTCGAGCGAATCATGTCGGCCAGCAGCTCGATCTGCCTACCGACATCAGCCTTGCGAACCCAGCCGTAGTAGACGGTCCGGTCCTCACTGGTGTAGGCGTTATAGCTACTGCCCATCCGATCGAAGTCGATGGTGATGTCGCGCCAGGTGCGCTTGGTCGTTCCTTTGAACATCATGTGTTCAAGGAAGTGCGAGACGCCCGCGAGCGGTGCGGCCTCATCCCGAGCACCGGTGCGCACCAGAAACCCGGCGGCTGCGCTGCGCACATCCGGCATTTTCTCGATAACCACGCGCAGGCCGTTATCCAAAGTATGAAGAGTATAGGGGTTGTCGCTCACTTTCTGCGTTTCGCTCCTTCACCAAGCGGTCTCGGGCCCAGCGTCAGCACACACAATTGATCGCGCGGGTAAGCTGTAAGATAGCGGCGAATACCGTCGACCGTGACCGCCTCGACCTTTGCGATCTTCTCCTCGTCGGAGAGGTATCGGCCAAAGAAGAACAGGTCGTTGGCCAACTCCGCGCAGCGCGCCCGCGTACTGTCACCGCGCGTTTCATGGTGGGCGACGATACCGGTGATTGCCCGATCCAGCTCGTCCTGCTCGATGTCGTCAGCCAGCCGATCCACCTCCTTAAGAAGCGTTTCGTAGGTCTGGTCGCAACGATCCGGCGTGGTTGAAGCGCCCAGGAAAACCATACCCGCACCCCGCGGCGTTTCCTGCCACGCGGCGACCCAGTAAACCAGGCCTTGTTTCTCCCGCACCTCGGTGAAGAGCCGCCCACTCATCCCACCCGACAAAATGCCGAGCATGACCCTCTGGGTGGGGAAGGCGTCGTGGGTCGCGTCAACGCCGGGCCAACAGATGCCAATTTGCTCTTGCTCCAAATCCTTGGGGTGGTGGGTTGCGCGGGCGGAGAACTCGACGGGAAACGTGGCGCGTCCGTCGCGGGCGGCGTCGCCGAACCCATCGAAATGCTTTTGGAATACATCGGCTACTTGCTTTGGATCAACCGCGCCGGCTACGGCTACAAGCATCCGCCCGGCGCGAAAGTGCGATTGCCAGTGATTTTCAAGATCGTCGCGGCCGATCCGTTCGAGGGTTTCGCGTTCGCCCAACGGATGCCGGCCGAGCAGCGGCCCATACGCCTGCTTTGCAATCAGCTTCTCCGTCAGGCCGTGAGCGTCATCCTCAATCGCCATCAATTCCTGCTTGGCGAGCTCAACATTGACACCGAATGCTTCCTCGGGAAAGGTGGGTGTGCGGAGGAATTCGGCATGGAGAGCCACGGCCTGCTCAAAGTGCTCCGGAAGGACGGTACAGGTGAACGCCGTGGTTTCCCGGCCGGTAGCGCTCCGGTGAGAGGCACCGATCACGTCGAACGCATCCGACAGCTCGCGACCGGTTCGCTTTTGCGTCCCCTTGTCGAGCGTCTCCTCCACGAGCCTGGCGAGGCCCAGCTTGTCAGCCGGCTCTGAGCACAGCCCGGCCAAGACCCGAATCTGAAACGAAACCACACGCCGGCGCGGCAGCGGTAGTACGCCGTACTCGATGCCGCAGGGAAGATGATCGTGTACGAAATCGGTCATAGCCGCTCCAGTTCGCGCCGCAACCGCAACGCCTCTGTCGACGGTTGGGTGGCACGGCATAACTTGTTAGGCCGTGCATTGTGACCGAACTCACCCGGCGCCGAGTGCGCCCGCGCCGGCCGCATGATAGCAGAAGATGGCCGCTACGTCCCACCGCACCAGACGCTAAACCTGCGATATACAGGCCAGCGGTACGCTTTGTGGACCATTGGAAAGAATCACCGGGTCGGTTACGAAAGCAGGCAGAGGGGTGTGACCATATTT
>JBARRC010000755.1:0-3796 GCA_049644045.1 Phycisphaerae bacterium | reverse complement strand
GGTGGTTCGAGGACGCCGGCCACTCCGGCGGTCGCCTCGACAGGCCCGCCTTTCAACGGATGATGGCCGAGGTCCGTCGGTGCCGCTTCGATCTCCTGGTCTGCTACCGCCTCGACCGCATCAGCCGGTCGCTCTTCCTCGGCAATGGCGTCGCATTCGTGTTGGGAAGAACTGTGCTGTGTCGAGATTCCCATCTTGACGCAGATCATGGTCAATGGGTTACATCGTTCGATGCGGCATCCTGAATCATGCGGGTTATCCGCGACAGAACGCTGAACTGGAAGCCCAGGTAGCCCGGGTAGTCACCGGCCTTTGGTGGGCCTGACGCGATAGATCCGCGCGGCTGGGATGCCTTTGTAGGCCGGTTTGTCGCTATCGTCATAGACCAGTTCGATGGGCAGTTCGTCGGGCCAGTCGTCCGGCCAGGGCTCTTGAACGTAGATGTAGTCGATCCCGTTCCCGCGAAGCGCTTTGCCGGAAATCGTCTCGTCGCCGAGTAACCAATTCCAAAGAAGCGGATCGGTGATCAAATTGCTCAGGCGATTACCCAGAAGTGGATAATCACGCGCCGCATCACTAAGGTTGAGAATGCGCGCTGCGGGTTCGAGTTCATTGATGAGCGGTGGAATCCCATAGAAAGTGGTGCGGTCCCAGACACCGTTCTTGACCCGGGCCAGATAAGAGTGAGCCGGCTTGAACGTCGCCACGGCCGCGGTTGTTATCAGGGCGACGGTCAGCGTCACGAGCATGGACCGGGGGAACTTCTCCACCAACCGGTCGATCAGCACCGCGGCGATCGGTACCGTCAGAAGTAGCTGCGGCAAAACAAACCGTACCATCTCACAGAACACGGTGAGAAACAACATGAGGCCGCTAAGCGACAGCAACAAGAAAACCAGTCGCCACTTTTCCGCCGCAGTGCGTGGTAGGCGGGTCCCGCATGATAATACCGCAGCCAGCAATCCGAGCGGGACGAACGCCCCATAGGCTGCGCCAACCCCCTTGTTTACGCTATAGGGATAGCCCGTACCCCAGTTCCTGGTCTCCCGCCAGGGATAATCCCACCACCGTCGGACCTTCTCCACCACGGTTCGTTTTGGAGACCAGTCGCCCGATGTGTAGCCCGGCAGGATTACCCTCCCGCCAATCGTGACACCCAACGGATAGACCGGATTGCCCGTTCGAACCGTTGCACGAGTAAACCAAAATGCTGAACAGACCAGCGCTGCCACCCCGAAGATAGCCAAGTTCCGAATCGGCCTCCTGTAATCGGCGGGATTGACGCGAGGTCGAATCCACTCCACGGCCATCGCCACCACACCAAGCAGCGGCACCGTTACGAGAAACGTCGTCTTGCTGCCCAACGCCACGCCGGCTGATAACCCGGCGATGATCAACAGGCCATAACGCTGATCTTCGTGCTGTGCCCGCGCCGCCCAGGCCAATGCCAGGAGTGCGGAAAGCCAAGAGGCGGCTGCGTAGAGATCGATGTAGCCGGAGAAACTCTGACACACCACCACGGGAATGCTCGCCACCACGCAAAGGCTGACCCAGGCTCCAAGATGGCTCACGCCCAAAGACCGCGCTAGCCCGTAAGTTACTGCGGCTAGCAGTAGCCCCTTCGGTAAGTGAACCAGCGGAAACAACCGTTCGAGCTTCGCGAACGAAAGTAGGAAGGGCACGATCATCCCATTCTCGGGAAACGACCAATGCATATTCCCGACAACGAGATCGAGGGCCTGCCACCGCATCCAGTCAACCGCTACGCACAGGTGGTAGGACAGCGTGTCATAGCCGGTGGGATAACGTGTGAGCGCGTCGACCAGAAATACCGCGTACATGCCCACCACCAGCAGCACGGGTATACGCCAATAACCCAAGTCTGAGAAACAAAAACCAGCCGTGTGTCTCGTCTTCGGCTTCGACGCTCGTACAGGTGGGAGGATTCGATGCCCGAGCCACGTGAGCACTAAAAAGATCAAGGCCACCGACTGAGGCGTCACCAGACCTCGCCCCAACAAGAGCGACGCCAGGGCCATCAGGTGTACGGCAAAGATCAGCCCGGCCGTAGGGAACACACAGGCTAACGCCCAGGCGCTCGCCCGCTCGTCAATGCTGCATCGGCGACACCAGCGGTACCCCACACGCCACGCAAAGAGCCAGATGATGCCGATCATAACCAGGAATGTCATGTGTAGCAGGTGCAATACGACGCCTCACAGCTTCGCGATTAGTTGCGATAATTCACACCCGAACTCCCGGCCGAACGTCCGTACTGCTACGGAGCAGAGCAGATGACACAGCAGGCTCACAACGCAGAGGCCCAGCCACACACGGTCGCTCAATGCCACAGGTTTCATCTCAAACACGCTCCAAGAGGCTCTATCCGCCCCTTTGCCACCGACTCTCACGCAGCGCCTCCACGCCGCGGCGCCAGATCAGGTCACCCACAAGGGGTGACGCTAGATAAAGCCACATCGTTCGATGCGGCATTATGAATGACGCGAAATATCAGCTCATCTCGTTGCCCGGTTTTGTTATCGGTCAGAACGTACGGTGGGTGTACGGCAACCTATGGCGAGAAGATGCGAACAACCCGTACGACATTCATGAGAGCACGAAAGCACGAGCCTCCGCTGACGCGCCCGGCAATGACACAGTGTGTTGGACTGTCGTTCGTTGAGGTGTTCGTTGCCTAGCCGGATCGGTGTACACTAATATCCTCTGGATGAAATGAGATGATGAGTAAACACGAATTATGGTATTATAGTATACTGTTATTACAGTATACTGTGATAATGGTATACTGTTATCGTGGGACATCAATCAATGGTAACGAAAAAAGCGGCAAAAAGGAGACTGGGTTTGTCAAGTCGGGCCAAGGCGCAGGCCAGTAGGCGGGGCACGACACGCAAGAAACAAGCAGAATCCCCGGCAGGGGGGAAACGGAGGCCGGGCGCTGTGGCGGGGCAAAGCGAGCCCGCAAAGACAAGCGGCACCGGCAGGCGGCCGTCGTTTCCGCGGTTGAAGGGACGGGAAGCGTGCGCAGCGATGCTGCGGATCGCCGAACGCACCGGGGAGCAACAGGACGATGTGTTCCAGGTTTGCGAGCTGGATCTGTCGGCGAAAACGGCGGGGGGTAGGGGGGTAGCGCAAGGGCGACGCACGCGCGTCTTGACGCGGACCTGTCAGGCAATGGCAGCAGTGGGGCACCCGCATCGTGGCAAGATCATGTTGAAGCTGCTGGACGGGCCGGCCACGTACCGTACCTTACAGAAGGTCACCAGGCTCAAGGCCGGGCCATTGTATCATCACATTAACCAGCTGCGACTGGCCGGACTTATTCTCCCGAAGCAGCGAGACCTGTACGAGTTGACACGCGGCGGGAGGAATCTCATTCTGGCGGCAATGCTGCTGGGCCCGTTGATCCGCGATACACGGCGGCGGCCGCTCAGTAAAGGTTCGTAGGCACCGGTGGGGCGGTTAGCGGTGGGGGGGGCCGCCCGAGTGCAAGTGACACAGATTATGCATGTAGCCATGCTGGAACCGTACTACGGCGGGTCCCATGCGGCCTTCGTTGACGTCCTGGTGCAGCGGAGCCGCCATCGGATCACCCTTGCCACGCTGCCGGCGCGAAAATGGAAGTGGCGGATGCGGGCCGCCGCCATCTGGTTTGCCCGGGACGCGAGCGAGTGGATGCGCCGCGACGGCGGGCCGATTGACGTGATCCTGGTCAACGACATGCTCAGCGTGGCCGATCTACGGGCCCTGAGGCCAGCGGAGCTGCGTATGGTGC
>JBARRC010000754.1:0-2839 GCA_049644045.1 Phycisphaerae bacterium | reverse complement strand
CCATTGCCGCGCGCACCTCGTGGGACTCGGAGCTAACGAACTCCGCAATGTCTTCAGGAACCGAACGGTCCTCCATGGACACCGGACCTATGCCGGCAAGTACGTCCAGGATCTCGCGGCGGAATGTACCCCCGGTTTCTTTCAAGATGGGATCATCCAGCATGCGATCCAAGACATACCGGCGGAAATTCTCTGGGGCGCGATCAAGAAATTCCGGATTAATGCGCTGTGTTTTGATGCAGGTTCCACCGACCACGATCACTAACGGGTTGCCATCCGATACGCATACAAGACGCTCTGCCAGTTCCACGAACTCCTCAGATAAGGCATCACGCGCGAGTTGCAGCGTATCCGCCTTTTCCAGCGGTGGCATTTCGATTGATTCAATCGGGCTGTCCACCGTTTCAATTTGCCTGAGGTGATATCGAACCCCGTCGACCAACGCCGGTCGACAGGACACGAGGAACCGAGCCCCCGAGTTGTGACGGAGACACGCCTGGATCAAAGCATCCAAATCATCCCGATGGTGGCCATCGTCCAGGATCACGACGACAGGGGTCGTCGGTAGCTCTGCGATATCTTCCCTGGTCCATCTTCCTTCCGGCATGGCAAACCGCAGTTGCGGGAGTTCCTGATCCTGTTCGGATAGGCAAGCAAGCTCCAACAATAAGCGACTCTTGCCAGCGCCGCCTGGAGCACTCAAGACCTGGGCAGGCGCATCGGATCGAAGGAACGTAGCGAGCTTCTCTAGTATGTCTGAGCGACCCACCATGGACAACCGGTGATTGAAGAGCCGGTTCTTTTCGAGTTGCCGCTCGAAGAACTGTTTATAGGTTTGGAAGAACGCGAAGCGGCGGCCCAGCCGACCCGCCTGCTCCTCCTGTAAGAGCGTAAAGGCAATGTCGCCGGCAAGGTTGTCTGGTTCAGTTGACTTGCAGATGACTGCCTGGCGAACTTCGGCCGCAAATTCGCGGAGGCGCTGTTGTTCCTCGTCTGACGCTTCCGCGGCGGCTGGCAAGATGAATGCAAAGACTGGAATACTCCGTCGACACGCCTCCCGAAATTCCTCATGCGTAAATGAGACGTCGCCAGCATCGGTTAGCGCACCGTAGCGCGGCCCAACGATCAGGATCAAGGCATCACACTTCCGGATCTCAGCAAGACAGCTTTCGAGTGGCAGGTCGGGACGAGCGCCGAAGATCTCCATGTTGGCGACATCGAACCCCGCGGTGCGAAGACCCTCCACGATCTGCGCTCGCAGCTCCTCAAACCCCCGCCTAACCGAACTGAGAAACAACCGGATCATGGTGAGTCATGCACGGCAAACCGTTGGCCACTATCTTTGCCTGCAACAGCGGTGCAGGCGTCGCTTGAGCACACGCAGTACGAGGGAAGTATATCAGCCAACTGAGAACCGAGCAACTGAATCCGACGCTGTTCAGAGTCGGCACTGGTTCAGCAGCGACAACCCTGGCGTCTGAGATCCCCATTATCCTGAAACGTGCCAATGGCGCCCGGTCCGCAGGCAAGAAGCTCAAACAGATTGCCAACGTGCTGACCGAGCGCGGCGTCCCAACCAAGACCGGCAAGTCAAACAGGTGGACACATCAGGCTGTGGCCAGGATTCTCAAACGAATCAACTGTTGAACATTGAGCAGCAAATAAAAAGGGGCCGTCCGCGGAATGGGAAGCCCCTTGTTTCTTTCCAGGACAACGACGCCGTTAAGCCCCAGCCATCCTTCGTCGTATCAGCACAACCGTCCCTGCCGTCAGCCCGGACAAGCTTGCGATCGCCGACGAGTAGCATCACTTCACGGTGATTGCGGGTCAATACTGTCCGGTGAACAGCCGCTGCCAAGCGGCGAAATCTTCGAGGTCTACGTCTCCGTCGGGAATGTCGTCCAGGTCGAAGATGTCGACGCATTCCTGGAAGCCGGGATCGCCGCCCGGACCGCAGATGCTCAGGCAAATCTCCAGGAAGAAGTAGTCGTCAAGGTCCACGTCATCGTCACCGTCAAAGTCACCGACCAGACCGGAGATCGTCGTTGTCGTGTCCGGGATGATCGAACCGTCGTCGGGATCGGTCGGCGGTGGCTCGATGTGGCCGACATGATCTCGGGCGATGCTGTAGAAGTCGTACGTATGCCCGACCCGTGCGTGAGTGTACCAGCCGCACTCATCCTCAGTGGTCACCCACGCGGTATATGGCCCGCCATCGTCAGAGACGTAGGCCGTGTACGTGCCGATACCGGAGCCGCCGGGATCGTCCTCGCCCGACCAACACACCTCGAAGTGGGCATACGGCATCTCGGCGGGCAGCGGATCAACCGCGCTTGTGGGCGGCTCGGCGTCGATGGTGTTGAGTACCTCCGGCGTGTCGATAGGATTGTTCCAGTCGAACACGATCGAGGCCATGTTCGTGATCTCCGTCCCCGTCGGCAGGTCGGGTACGGGTTGGACCGAATAGCTCAGGTAGCCCTCACCGGGATGGATCATGCGTGGAGGATCATTCGGGTCTTCCGGATCGGGGTAGAAGATCTCCTCCTGGTTGGGTGGCAGGAAACCGGCATACGGGTCCTCCGGCCAAGTGCCCGTGTTCCTGTCGGCGCAGGTGATGGTCCAATTCACGACGCCGGTGTCGATGTCAATGCCGGCTTCGATGTCCACGACCAGCGGGACGACTGGTTCTTCCTGTTCGTCATACTGGTGCCAGCCGTCGGTCTCGTTCCAGGTCCAGCCGTCGACCTCGACGCGGCCTTCGTAGTGGCTCAGGCCTTCAGGGACTTCGATCACGGTTCCAGCGAAGCCGATCTCGTCCAGCGTCACAGTTGTCCAGTCC
>JBARRC010000753.1:0-1573 GCA_049644045.1 Phycisphaerae bacterium | reverse complement strand
GCTTGATACCGTTGGGCGCAACCAAGATGACAGAACTACCCCCGTACGAAATCAAAGTTTTCGCGCACAACGACCTCCTGCCGGTGGAAGCCGAAGAGATGTTTGCTCGCCAGTTAGCGGATTCCCGCAAGGCCCTGCCCCCGGATCGGGCGGATCGTCACCAGTGGCAATTCGCCCTCACTTGTGCCGTCACGCCGGACGGACATGTGCTCGGCGGGGTCCATTTGGACATTGGCCCGATCTGCGGGGCGGCAAGTACACGCTGGAGATCGTTCCCGACCCGGCCGGAGCGGACTCACCCGTGACGTTCGCCAGAAGATCGCAACAGGGACCGTCAATGATTCAGCTTTCTTGCAGTCACTCCTTCATAGAAGCCGACGCCGGGTACGATGCCTGGGGGGCCATGGCCGTGGGCGACTTTGACTGCGACGGCAGGTGCGAGTTCGTCACTGGAGGCAAAGGAGGCGGATTCTTCCACCTCTACGACCTCAACATCCAAACAGGGTCGTGGGACCGCCACGTCATAACCCGCGAGCTCTGCCCCAGCGTGAGCGCCGCCGCAACCGACCTTGACGGCGACGGGCGGCCCGAGATCGTCTGCGGCGAGTGGGGGCCACGGCTTTTGTGGTTTGCATGTCCCACAGGCTGCCTTGCCCGCTGGGAGTACCACCCCGTTTACGAGGGCCTTACCAACCCCCACGACCTGTTCGCTGCCGACCTCGACGGCGACGGCCGAGATGAAATCGTTGTACGCAACAAGGACGGCTCACTGCTGCTCTTCCGGCCGCCCGCCGATCCGACGGAGACCTGGCCGGTACAGGTGATTGCGAACCGGCTTGGTGGGGACGGAACGGTGGCGGCACCTATTGCACGCCCGGACGTTCTCGACATCGTAACCAACGTCGGCTGGTTCGAAAACACCAGTGGCGACGGTTCCACCTGGGGCCGCCACCCGTTCGCACCGAAAGAACTCGATCTCCATCCCGAATGCCGTGTGGTTGTGGGCGACCTCGACGGCAACGGCACCCCGGTTGCGGTAGTGTCCGAATCAGAGATTCCGAATGCGCGCATGTTCCTGCTGCGATACGTCGGACCCGAGAAGCTGTGGGAACCAGAACTTCTGATCGACCGGTCGGAACACATCTGCGGCATGCACAGCCTCCAGTTGGCGGACCTGGACAACGACGGTAAACTCGAGATTTTCACCGCTGAGATGGAGAATGGGCGTACCGATGGTGTGAGCACCAAGCCTCGATGGTGGTACCTTTCACAGTCGGCTGATGGTTCATGGCACAAGCATGTGCTTCTCGACGCTAACCTCGGGTCGCATACGGCGAGTGTGGCCGATTTCGACGGGGATGGGAGCCTTGAGATTGTGGGCAAGGTGTGGCGTGCCAACAAGATAAACGGCGCGGGCGGGAAGAATCACGTGGATTTTCTGAAGCTGTCGATCTGACTGCGTTCAAATAGACTGCTTCCAATGGCGTCCGAGTCGAAGAAACACAACCTCGGTCTGTATGAAGAAATGCTGGGCTTCTACATCACGGCTCCGGGGTACACCCTGAAGGGCGAA
>JBARRC010000752.1:0-4361 GCA_049644045.1 Phycisphaerae bacterium | reverse complement strand
CATCAGCGACCGGTGCGAACCGAACGGCCCAAAGATCTCCTTGCGCGGGTGGAGCGCCTTGAAGCATCAGCAGACCATCAGCCGTGAAGTCGAGTTTGAAGGACGGGGCATGTTCACCGGTGAACCCGTGACCGTGCGCGTGCGCCCGGGTGAGCCCCACACCGGCATTTGGTTCGTCCGGAGCGATCAGTCGCCGCCCGTCCGGATCGCAGCCCGTGTCGAGAACGTCTCGAAGCGGGCGAGGCGAACTTCGCTGCGCAACGGCACGGTGGCGATCGAGACCGTCGAGCATTGTCTAGGCGCCTGTTTCGGTGTGGGCCTCGATAACCTTTTGATCGAGCTGAACGGCGACGAGGTGCCGGCACTCGACGGCAGCGGCCTTCCCTTTGTCGAGAGGCTCCGGGCCGGTGGAATCTGTGAGCAGAAGGCACTGCAAGACCCTTATGTCATCAGCGATGTGGCTCGCGTGGCGGAGGGTGACTCCGAGCTGATCGCGCTGCCTCCACTCGATCCACAGTCCGAGACGCTCGAGATTTCCTATGATCTGGACTACGGCCCGAGCGGTCCTGTCGGGCGGCAGATGTACCGGGTGGTCATCACCCCGGAGAGTTTCGAGGCCAACATCGCACCGGCGCGCACGTTCATACTGGAGCAGGAGGCTGAGGTGCTGCGCACGGCCGGGCTCGGACGACATCTGACCTACAAGGACATTCTCGTCTTCGGAAAGGACGGACCCATCGAAAACCGCCTGCGCTTCCCCGACGAGTGCGTCCGCCACAAGATTCTCGACCTCGTCGGCGACCTGGCGCTTCTCGGCCGGCCGATCGTCGGTCGGATATACGGGCGGAAAAGCGGGCATTCGCTCAACCATGAAATGGTGCGCTTGCTGGGCGACCGGTTCGAAGCCCGGCAGCGAGAATCGTTCGTTGCGCAGGCACCGGCACTTGACATCCACCGCGTGCAGCGTGTTTTGCCGCACCGGTATCCGTTTCTGATGATCGATCGCATCATCGAGATCGAGGGAACGAAGCGCGTTGTCGGGCTCAAGAACGTTACCGTCAACGAGCCGTTCTTCCAAGGCCACTATCCGGGCGATCCGATTATGCCCGGCGTCCTGATCATCGAGGCACTCGCTCAGATCGGCGGTGTGCTTCTTAGCCAGGAGCTGGAGCACAAGGGTAAGGTGGCGGTTCTGCTCAGCCTGGACAAGGTGAAGTTCCGCCGCGCGGTCCGCCCGGGTGATCAGTTGATCTTGGAGGCAGAGGCGATTCGCGTCCGTTCGACGACCGGGCATGTCAAGGGCCGGGCGCGCGTCGCGGGCGAGCTTGTTGCGGAAGCGGAGATCAAGTTTATCCTGACGGATGCGGAGTCCCATTGAGTCAAGGTCGAAAAAAAGGTTGACCCCGTGAGCATTCATCCAACCGCCATTGTCAGCCCGGGCGCCAAGATCGGCCTCGATGTCGAGATCGGCCCATACTCTGTCGTCGGACCCCATGTCGTTCTCTCCGACCGGTGCAGGCTGCACCATCATGTCACGATCGAGGGTTACACCACGCTGGGGGAGGGCTGCGAGGTCTACCCGCAGGCGGTTTTGGGGATGCCGCCGCAGGATATCAAATACGCGGGAGAGCATACAACACTCGAGATCGGCAAGGGCAACGTGTTCCGCGAGATGGTGACGGCCCATCCCGGCACCGGCAACGGCGGAGGCGTGACGCGGATCGGCGATGGGGACCTGTTCCTCATCGGTGCGCACATTGCGCACGACTGTCACATCGGAAGCAACTGCATCATCGCCAACTACGTGCAGTTCGCCGGGCACGTGCACGTGGAAGACAACGCCAACATGGGCGGACACTGCGCGGTGCACCACTTTGTCACAGTTGGTAAGCACGCATTCGTCGGAGGCATGACACGGGTGTCAGCCGACGTGCCGCCGTTTATGGTCGTCGTCGCGGCCCGCGGCAGCCGGGCTGAGGTCCGCATGGTCAACGGCGTCGGATTGCAACGCAACGGGTACAGCCACGAGGACATCGCTGCCCTGAAAGACACCTATATGAAGGTATTCTCGCGGCGCGCCCGCCTCAGCGGCGTCGGCATCCGCGACCGTGTGCAGGCCATCCTGGACAACAAGCCTATTAACCCGCACGTCGAGTACCTGTGCGAGTTTCTGATGCGGTCGTTTGCACACGGTAGGCACGGGCGGTATTTGGAGTCGCTTCGGGCTGACCCCGTTCATCGCGGTTCGTGGAAGCTCCGGGACAAGTACGCGCCGGCAGTGGACACTGCTACGTTTAAGCAAACCGCCTGTACACGGTCACCCTGACGGAAAGAGGCCAATCCCTATGACCCGACGTTTACGTGCAGCCGTCATCGGCGCAGGACGTATGGGGCGGCACCACGCCCGCATCTACAGCGAGCTCGATGGATGCGAGTTGGTGGCCGTGTTCGATAAGGACATCAACCGGGCGCGGGAGGTCACCTCACAATACGGCGGTCAGCCTCTATCGAGTGTGGCTGCGGTGACCGGCGAGCTCGATGCCGCCACCGTCGCGGTCCCTACCGTCTATCACGCGGAGGTCGCGATCCCGCTGCTCGAGCGGGGTGTGGCCGTGCTCGTCGAAAAGCCGCTGGCGCCGGACTCTGCGAGCGCGAGACAACTGCTCGACGCATCGCGCCGGCACAACCGTCTGCTGCAGGTCGGGCACTCCGAGCGGTTTAACCCCGTCGTACAGGCCATGCTGCGGATGGAGGTTACGCCGCGGTTCATCGAGACCACGCGTGTTAGCCCCTTTACCTTCCGCAGCGCCGACATCGGCGTGGTGTTCGACATGATGATCCATGACATCGATATCGTGCTGCATCTCGTCAAACAGCGCGAGTATACGATCGATGCAGTAGGAGTCAGTGTGCTGGGTGCCTCCGAAGACGTAGCCAATGCGCGGATCCGCTTCGCCAACGAAACGGTCGTGAACCTCACGGCGTCGCGCCTGGCGCTCAAGACGGAACGCAAAATCCGCATATTCGCACCAACTGCCTATTTGTCGATGGACTATCAGAAGAAGTCGGGCGTAGCCATCAAGGTGGCTGACAACCTCGATTTGATTCGCATGGCCAAGGAACGCGACTTCGAAGACCTCTCCCAGATGCAGGACCTCGACTTCGGCTCGATGGTCAACATCGAGCCACTTGAAGTTGACGACGTGGAGCCGCTGCGTGCCGAGATCGGGTCATTCCTGGATTCGGTTCGCACCGGTACAGCCGCGGCAGTTAGCGCGGAGGACGGCCTCGCAGCGGTTGAAATGGCCGAGCGCATCACCGAAGCGGTGCGTAAGCAGGATTGGGGCCGCGGCCTCGCTCGGGAAACCGAAAGGTAAACGGGTGCAGATCCAAGTTCAAACAAACTGTGGGCTTCAGCCCGCGCGGCCATCCGCGCAGTCCAAAAGGTGGATCCCACAACCCACCCTACACCGTTGTCACACAAGACATACCATTAGGAAAGGAGTTACCATGAACCCCGTGAATGCCCTGGTGAAATCCCGCATATCCATCCCCTTCCTCCGTGGCATGCTTTTATGTTCCGCCCCGCTTTGTTCCTACTTGTCCCCGGTTGTTCGTCGCGTCATGCCTTCGATGCACTCCTATGCTCCGCTTAGCCTCCGAACCACCCTCCTGACGCTTTTCATAATCCTAAGCACGTCCCCTCTTTTCGCGCAAACCCATATTCCAGCCGGAGATGTTGACGGGACCTGGACATTGACCGGCTCGCCCTTCTATATTGATGGCAATATTTCCATTCAGGACGGCACTACCCTGACAATCGAACCTGGCGTCGAAGTCATCTTCACGGGGCCCTACCAACTTGACGTCCAAGGGGAATTATTCGCCGAGGGGACATCAACCGAGTTAATCACATTCACCTCGAATGCCCCTGACGGCTGGAACGGGATTGCATTTGACGAGACACCTGCAACGAACTCCTCGATCATCTCGTACTGCATTCTCGAAAACGGTAAGAAGGACATCGACAGACGCTGCACCATTTATCCGGAGTATTGTGGCGGGGCCATTTATGTACGTGCTTATTCCGGGCTCGACATATCCCACAGTATCCTCCGAAACAACGAAGCTTCGCGTGGCGGCGCCATCTACTGCGTTGCCCAGTCCGGCGACGCGAGCCCTTCGATACACGATAACGAAATCCACGACAACACCGCTGCTCGTGGCGGGGGCATCTGCTGCCGCGCCGATACGGGGGCAACTGTCCAACCTGATATAACCGATAACTCCATCCACCATAACACAGCATGGAATCGCGGTGGTGGGATCTTCGCGGACAACCTGGCCACACCCAACATCAT
>JBARRC010000751.1:0-6264 GCA_049644045.1 Phycisphaerae bacterium | reverse complement strand
TTAAGAAGCCAAACCAACGCTGCTAGCCCATCTATGTGTCATATAGGTGGCTGTCCTTGTGCTACGAAAGCTTGGGAAAGGAGGATGATTGTAGTGATTTGAGTAGCATTCTGAACCCTTTCGCTGGAACCCTGCGGGAGATCAAGCCCGTCCGGTAGAGCTTGGCCCGCAACCGGAAGCGAGTCTTGCGTGGCGTTCGGGTACCCGGTGTTGCGAAGCGTAGACAGCGAGTGCCGAAGCCGTGTGATTGAGCCTCGAAAGACCAGATGTAGGAGCCTTCGTCGTGGACAGCGCGGGGGCCGTGCCGTTGCATCGTAAAGGCCTGATGCGTACGGTCCTGCCGGGGTCGAAGAGCAGGGCATAGGCACAATCGGGGTTCCCCAGGAACGTAGGAGGCCCTGTCATCCCCATCCTGTGTAGAGCGGCTCAAGGGGGTGCCGGATTCAGAAACCTCCAGGCCCCAGGACCGGTCGTCGGGTTCTGTGGGAGACACGAATACAGGCGGCCCGGATGGTGCCGCCAACAGCCCGGCGTTGACGCGGTTCCGCTTTGAGGTGACACGTGCTTGGCGAAAATGGTTGGCCCGGCGTAGGCGCGCGGATCGATACCCTTGGTTTCGCTTTGAGCGACTCTTGGATCGCTATCCGTTGCCGCCCGCGCGGGCAGTCCACTCGGTGTGCCGTCGCGTAGCGAATCCATGACTTGAGGAACCGTATGCGTCAATCGCGCACGTACGGGTCTGTGGGAACCCTGGGTGAGCAATCACGCAGGGTCACCCGGCCCCATTTCTCTTTCTACCCATTTCTACATTTCTAAGGAGGCCTTTCGTCGTCACCAGTCACAACCAGCGGAACGGGTGATCGAGCTGATCAACCCGATAGCGCTGCCGGTTTGATGAGCCACATAACCCTTGATGTGAAGCCAACAGGAAAGCGTAGTGCGGGAAAACCGCATGCTGCGTTTGGCGAGGCGGGGACTGGAAACGGAACCACGGCCCGGCTATTGAGGCACTCCAAAGCCGAAAGGTGGAGCAACAGATAGGCCGGACCTACCGTCACCGCGCCAGTCCTCGACCCTACCGATGAGGGGACGCAGGAAACGTGCTCATGCAACGCGCCTGTGCCCTACTCTACCGGGTGCGGGAATCCTTTCCCGCCCTCGCGGGGATTTCCACCAGGTGATAAGATTGGGGTGGGGCGGAGAAGGGATTCTCGGCCCAGCGACAAAGCGGACCTGTGCATTCCTCCTAGATCCGGCAATGGGGCGAACGGCGCACCACGGGTCAACTTCGTTGACCCATGCCACCCCCTGTGGCAGCCACGGTGGATTTCGGGTATCCTGGTATCGTGCAGAACCGTAGCGTTCTCCAATTCGTGATAGAGCTGGCCCGAATTGCTCAGGACAATAAGTCGGAAGACGTGATCGCGCTGGATCTCCGCGGGATCAGCCCGGTCACGGATTTTGTTATCATCTGTACGGGGACGTCGGACCGGCAGATGCGGGCTGTCGTGGATAAGATCATCGAGTACGGTAAGAAGGTCGGAGAGCGGCCCTACGGGTCTTCCGGGTATGAAAGCGCTGCCTGGATCCTGCTTGATTACGTCGACGTCGTGTTCCATGTTTTCAGCAGGCCGTACCGGGAATATTACGACCTCGAACTGCTCTGGGGCGATGCTCCACGGATCGACTTGGCGCGGTCCGAGTCTGCATGAGCCCTCACAGGCCGCCTTCCCGGCCAACCGGAGCCTCCACACTTGAAGTCACTCGTAGATCAGTTGTCGCAGCGTGTCCGGGAGGCCATGGTGCGGGTCGGGGCGGACGGTGATCCACTGATACGCGTGGCGCAGGATGAGAAGTTCGGCGACTACCAGTCGAACTGCGCCATGGGGCTGGCGAAGAAGCTGGGCAAAAGGCCGCGGGACCTTGCGGCTGCGATTGTCGAGCATCTAAGAATCGATGACATGTGCGAGCCGCCTGAGATTGCCGGGCCGGGGTTCATCAACTTCCGCCTCAAATCCTCCTATCTTGCACGGTGCCTCGAGGCGATCCCACCTTGTGACAACCTGGCGGAGGATCGTGTTGGGATTGAACGCACGAGTCGGCCCGAGACGGTCGTCGTAGATTTGTCGAGCCCAAACCTGGCGAAGGAAATGCACGTCGGCCACCTGCGCAGCACGGTCATCGGCGATTGCATCGCGCGGGTTCTCGAGTTCGAAGGGCACACGGTCCACCGCGAGAACCACGTGGGCGACTGGGGCACGCAGTTCGGCATGCTCGTG
Source organism: Phycisphaerae bacterium (assembly GCA_049644045.1). Lineage (GTDB taxonomy): Bacteria > Planctomycetota > Phycisphaerae > UBA1845 > UBA1845. Next base: position 3,985 of record JBARRC010000751.1, on the reverse strand, counting down.
GCCCACCTGCGGTCGATTAAGCCCGAGGTTGTCGACCGGCCCGACAGCCTGGTGATTGGCGATCTCGAATCGTTCTATGTCGAGGCGAAGGCCCGGTTTGACGCCGACGAAGAGTTCAAACGTGAATCGCGGGAAGCCGTCGTCGCGCTTCAGAGCGGCGATCCGGCGACCCGCCGAATCTGGCGGGCGTTTTGTGACGAGTCGCTACGGCACTGTCATGCGATTTACGATCGGCTCGGCGTCAGGCTCATCGACCGCGGTGAGAGCCTCTATGCTGATCTGATGGGCGAAGTCGTCGCCCGGCTGGAGAAGATGAAGGAGGAGCGGGACGACGCCCTGGTTCGGGTGAGCGAGGGGGCGCTTTGCCTGTTTATGGAGGGGTTCAAGACACGCGAGGGTGAACCGCTCCCGCTGATCGTCCGCAAGTCCGACGGCGGATTCAACTACGCAACGTCCGACCTTGCGACGATCATCGACCGCGTGGAGCGACTTGAGGCCACACGCCTCATTTACGTCGTTGGCCTCGCGCAGAAGCAGCACTTCGAAATGCTCTTCGCAGCCGTGTGGCAAGCCGGTTGGGTCGCCGACAATGTGTCACTCGAGCATCTCGGGTTCGGCAACATGCTGGCGAAAAGCGGTAAGCCGTTCAAGACGAGCGAGGGCCGCACGGTCAAACTGAAAGACCTGCTCGACGAGGCGGTCGCGCGCGCGCGGAAGGTTGTCGAGGAGGCTGCGCTCGATGAGACCAGACCGCAACGCGCCTTTTCAAAGGAGCAAATCGACGAAATCGCAGAGAAGGTGGGTCTGGCGGGCGTCAAATATTTTGACTTGTTGCATTCACTCACTGGCGACTACCTGTTCGACCTTGATACCATGCTCAAGCTGGAAGGTAACACGGCGCCGTATATGCTCTATGCGTACGCGCGGATCCGCTCAATCGGGCGGAAGGCGGGCGTGGATTTCGCCTCCCTGCCGGTCGACGCCGCGATCGTGCTGGAGCACCCAGCCGAGATCAATCTCGCCAAGAGGCTGATGCAACTGGCGGAAACGCTCGATGTGGTGAGCCGAGAGTTGCGGCCCAATGTGCTGACGGACTACCTGTACGACCTGGCCAGGGCGTTCAGTCGATTCTACGACAGAAAGCTCGGTGTTCGTGTCATTGATGCGTCACCTGAAAGCGTCCGCGTATCGAGGCTTCGCCTCTGTGACCTGACGGCGCGAGCGCTGGAGCTTGGGTTACGCCTGTTGGGCGTTGAGACGGTCGAGCAGATGTAGTGGACAGCTACGTACCGGAATAGGCAAGCAGCGCCATGAACCGGGCGCGCTTGACCGCCACCTTCAGCGCCTTTTGCTCCTGGGTGTTCGTCCCGGCGCGCCTGCGGGACATGAGCTTGCTGCTGGAGGTGAGGAACTTGCGGAGAAGCTCCACCTCCTTGTAGTCGATCAGTGGACCGACCCAATCCCGCCCGCTACGCTCGGGGAAGCGACGTTCCGTGTGGTAGCTGTTGCCGTTGTCCCTTCTTGCCATAGGTCTACCGTTTCGATTAGTCCTTGCCGGGTCGTTGCTCTCTCGCCTCAGTCATAGCCCGCTCGAATTCCTGCGGGTCAGCGACCTCAGCCTCCTCGACCAGCATGATCGGAATCCCGCGGCGAATCGGATACTTGCGTCGCGTCTCGGGATCGGTCGAATACAGCCAGTCACCGACCTGAACCAGCGGCACGTGGGCGACCGGACATTCCATGATCTGCAGTAACTCCGCGTCGATCTTGGCCATTATCCGTGTCCACCGTGATCCGGTTCGCCTGACGGTCCGTTTGCCCCACTCGGGTAAAGGGCAGGTATTATAGTGTGACCTCGATCGATTGCAATCAAAAAGAAAAAAGGTGTCAGGATGATTTTTTCGAGACTACAAGACGCGTTGCGGCGCCTCAGCGGACAACCGCGCCATTTAGATTCTGCAAAAGCAATGAAGAAAAAATCATCCTGACACCTTTTTTTCCGATCATTCGAGACCCAGGAACGCGCCGACCTGCGGGCCGTATTTTACGATGAGTCCCGCGAACACGATGCTCACCATGCTCATCAGCTTGATGAGAATGTTCAGGCTCGGGCCCGATGTGTCCTTGAACGGATCGCCCACCGTGTCACCGACCACGCCGGCCTTGTGGGCATCGCTGCCTTTACCGCCGTGATGGCCCATCTCGATGTACTTCTTGGCATTGTCCCACGCGCCGCCGGCGTTGGCCATGAAGATCGCGACGGCAAAGCCGCTGGTCAGTCCCCCGGCCAAGAGCCCCATCACGCCGGGCACGTCGAAGATGAGCCCGACGATGATGGGCATTAGAATGGCCAGAAGCGAGGGGAGGATCATCTCTCGCTGTGCCCCGGCCGTGGAGATCGCCACGCAATTAGCATAGTCGGGGATTTTCTCGCCCTGAAACTCAATTTGCTCCCTTGGCCAGTTGTCCGAGTTGTTGACGAACTCCTCGTCCTTGCCCTGGGCGCGGAGATACCCTCGCATCTTGTCGAATTGGTTGCGGCACTCGATCATCATCCTGTTCGCCGCCCGTCCGACGGCCTGCATGGTCATCGAGCAGAACAGAAACACCAGTAAGACGCCGCTGAAGAGCCCGCAGAGCGTCTTGGGATTCATCAACGTTACGTTGTAGAAGGCCATGTACTGAGCCAGCGAAGCGCGCCGTGCGGAGACCAGCCGTAGCGTGTGCTCCCCGACAGTGGCGGTCTGGACGTGCTCCTCATCGGGCTCCGACAGACCGGTGATCTTGGTGTTGGGCTGGAGCGTGTCGGGGATCGGTTTCGGTTCCAGGACCATCAGACAGTCGAAACCGCTGTCCCCTTTTCCTTCGCCCACGCGCATGGCGAGCTTTCCATGGCCATAGTAAATCGCCTCGCTCGTGTTCGACTCGGTTACCGTTTCGACGATCTGGGCCCGTGCCTCGCGGATTTGCCCAATGCGGACTTCCTCGACATACGCGGCCAACAGCGCCAAGGCCGTCAGCGCCGCCGAGCCGATGGCAAAGCCCTTGCCGCTGGCTGCGGTGGTGTTGCCCAGCGAATCAAGCGCGTCCGTTCGCCTGCGGACCTCAGGGTCCTGCCCGGTCATCTCGGCGTTTCCACCGGCGTTGTCGGCGATCGGGCCATACGCATCGGTCGCGAGCGTGATGCCAAGCGTCGCGAGCATCCCGACCGCGGCGATACCAACGCCGTAGAGCCCAAGAAGGAACTCATGGCTGCCGCCCGCCGCAATGAATGCAACCATAATCGCCACGATGATCGTTGCCAGCGACGCCCAGGTGCTTCTCATACCGGTCGCGACACCGGCGATGATGACGGTGGCGGGGCCGGTGATGGCCTGGTCGCTGATCTTCTTGGTTGGGGAGAACTCGTAGCTCGTGTAATACTCGGTGGCAAAGCCGATGACGTTGCCGGCGACCAATCCCGCCAGGATCGCGATCCAGACGCCCCACCAGCTAACCCCTTCGATGCCGCCCAACAGCAAACCACAAACGAGCAGGGCCGCAACGGCGATCAGCACACTGCTTCCGTAGATGCCGAAGCGAAGGGCGTGCAGCAATTGGCCCATGGTGGCATCTTCTTTGGTGCGCACCAGGTAGATGCCGACGACGGAAAGAAGGATGCCGACGCCCGCCAGGACCATCGGGGCTGTCAGCATCTTGAACGCAGCCGTATACCCGGCGGCCTCGCTGCCGAAGAGGGCGGCGGCGGCGGCCACACCCAGCGCAGCCGTCGCCAAAATCGACCCGCAGGAGGCCTCATAAAGGTCGGCGCCCCTGCCGGCGACGTCGCCGACGTTGTCGCCGACGTTGTCGGCGATGGTGGCCGGGTTGCGCGGATCGTCCTCGGGGATGCCGGCCTCGACCTTGCCGACCAGGTCCGCCCCGACGTCGGCGGCCTTGGTGAATATCCCGCCGCCCACGCGGGCGAACAGCGCCTGGCTCGAGG
>JBARRC010000750.1:0-3703 GCA_049644045.1 Phycisphaerae bacterium | reverse complement strand
CCTTTCCGCCGCCCCCCGATTCCCTTGACGAGGGGCGTGGTCTAGCTGTTGACTTGCCCGGTCAGCGGTCGAGGGTATTTGCATTATCGGGCGTTTTGTGGTATATACAGGTATCGGGTTGAGCGGGACAGATCCGGGAAAAACGCCTCCGGCGTTGTGGGGTGAAGCGGCTACAATCGCGGAAATGTGGTAGACTCAGGTCCGTGGTTGAACGTTGCACCAACCAGGCCGGGGGTAGACGGTTTACTTACTTGAAAGGAAATACGTAATGCGAAAGGTAACGGCAGTATTGACAGCGGCAGTGCTCAGCGTCGGTTTGACGGGTGTGCGGGAAGCGCAGGCGACGGATTCGGTCCGGCCAACGAAGCGCAGCCCCATAAGCTTCCGGCTGGCAGCCACGACGGCGGTCCGGAGCTACGAGGAGATGACGGTCGGACGCAGCGAAACGGTGTATGTGGCACCGCAGGCAGCGTTGTCGGGCGACGAGGTGGCCTTCGCCGAGGCGATGGACTCGTCCAAGGGGAATGCCATTGACATGGCCCTGGCGGATGGGGTTGCCGGTCGGCTCGCCGCCATGATGAAAAAGCACGGGGCTGACCGTCTGGCGGTTTTTGTGGGCGACAAGCTCGTCGCGACCGGCTCTTTGAAGGTTGACGCAGCCGGCAACCGCGCGGTTCTCTCCGGTGTTCCCTCGGTCCACGCCGATCGTTTGATCCGTGTGCTCAACGGCCTGGCTCCCACGGGCCCGACCGTCACCGTCGTGCCAAGCCAATCGAATGTTCAACCGGGTGAGGCCGTGAAGGTGGACGCCTTTGTCAACGGAGTTTCCGATCTTCGTGTTTACCAGATGGGGCTGAGTGTGACCGGTGGTACAAAGGGGCGGCTGGTCATGGAGGATGCGGTCATCGCAACCCGTGGCGACCACGTGTTCGGGACGGCCAAGAAGATCGACGCGGTGGACAAGACCTCGGGTCTCATGGGCGCGATGCTGTTTGATAGCAGCGTCGAAGTGGTCAAGCCCGCCTACCTGGGCACGTATATGCTCCGGGCCTCGGCCGACGCAGCCGGCACGTTCGACGTGAACGTGCACATGGACCACTCGTCGTTCCTACGGGACTCGAAGAACTGGTCTATCGGGTTCTATCCAGGCCCGGCTGCAACGATCACCGTGGGTACGCCGTCGCGTCTCCAGCGGACAGACAAGTAGCCGCGAAAAAGGTGTCAGGATGATTTAATCGCTACGATTTAGCCGCTCTCGCTGAGGAAAGAGGTCAGTTGAGAGCGGTTAAATCGGCCTGACACCTTTTTCTCACCTGTGTTGACGCATTCACCCGCGACCGATAGCATGGTGACTCTCTGCAATCTGGGATACGGTCGCAGGTAGCCGGTGGTTACTCTGCCACGCGGCTCTTGATGCGCGCGGCCGTTTGGTAAACCCACACTGAAACATGAAATGAAAGGTCCACACAACATGATGTTCGAGAACCTCACCCCCCCGACAGACGGTTCACAGATCACGATGACCGAGCAAGGGCTCAAGGTCCCCGATCAGCCGATCATCCCCTTCATCGAAGGCGACGGCACAGGCCCGGACATCTGGCGGTCGGCCGTGCAAGTCTTCAATGCTGCCGTCGAGAAGGCGTACGGCGGCAAGCGGAAGATTGTCTGGTTTGAGGTGTTCGCCGGGCAGAAGTCCTACGACAAGTACGGCACTTGGCTGCCGGAGGACACGGTCAACGCGTTCAGGAACTATCTCATCGGGATCAAGGGGCCGCTCACCACACCGATCGGCGGCGGGATTCGTTCTCTCAATGTTGCCTTACGGCAGACGCTGGATTTGTATGTCTGCCTCCGTCCCGTGCGCTACTTCAAGGGTGTGCCCTCGCCGGTGAAGCGTCCGGAGCTGGTGGACATGGTGATCTTCCGTGAAAACACGGAGGACATTTACGCCGGCATCGAGTGGCAGGCGGGAACGCCGGAGGTCAAGAAGGTCATCGCGTTTCTTCAGGATGCGATGGGCGTCAAGAAGATTCGTTTCCCGGAGACAAGCGGGATCGGCATCAAGCCGGTCAGCGGCGAGGGCACCGAGCGGCTCGTCCGGGCCGCAATCAACTACGCCATCAAGTACGGCCGCAAGAGTGTCACCTTCGTGCACAAAGGCAACATCATGAAGTTCACCGAGGGGGCCTTCCGCGACTGGGGCTACGCTCTGGCCGATCGAGAGTTCGCCGACAAGATCTACTCCTGGTCCCGCTGGGAAAAAACCAAGAAGGAGAAGGGCGAAGAGGCCGCCAACACCGAGCAGGAAGCCGCCCTCGCAGCCGGTAAGATTCTTGTGAAAGACGCCATCGCGGACATCGCGCTTCAACAGGTGCTCACCAGAGCGAACGAGTTCGACATCATCGCGACGATGAACCTCAACGGCGATTACATTTCGGACGCCCTGGCTGCCCAGGTCGGCGGCATCGGCATTGCGCCGGGCGGCAACATCAATTACGACACCGGCCACGCTATCTTCGAAGCTACGCACGGGACCGCGCCCAAGTACGCCAACCAGGACAAGGTCAACCCCGGCAGCGTCGTTCTGTCCGGTGAGCTGATGCTGCGCTACATGGGCTGGACCGAGGCGGCCGATCTGATCATCAAGGGCATGGGCAGCGCGATCAGTGCAAGGGAAGTCACCTACGATTTCCATCGCCTGATGGAACGCGAAGGGGTCAAGGCCAAGCTGCTCAAGTGCAGCGAGTTCGGTCAGGCGATGATTAGGCATATGGGCTGATCGTCCTCCCCGGGACTAGGCGATTCGCCGTCGTACATTCGATTCGCGGTCCTCAGGGCTGTGCGTATCCGTCGGCGACGGAGGTCAGAGATGATCAAACGCCTTGAAGTAGAGCGTTACCGTAGCTTTGAACATCTCGAACTCGAAATGCGCCCCCTCACGGTGCTCATCGGGCCGAATGGTGGCGGGAAATCGAATCTTCTGGACATTTTCTCATTCTTATCGCAGGCAGCATTCGGTGAACTGGCCGACGCAATCGCACGCAGGGGCGGCTTTGACAGCCTTCGGTTCCGCGGCAGTCCCGAGGAGCGCATCTTCTTCGGCGTGGATTTCTCATCGGAGGAGCCATTCGCGGACGAAGGATGCGACGTCCACTATAAGCTGCAGCTAAGGCCAATCGGGTCGGTGGGCAGCGTGTGGTTCGAGCAGGTATCTCTGGGGCCGAAGCCGGGATACGACAAGCCTATGACGCTCATGCACCGCGACAAGGAGAGCTGTAAGTTCCGCAATCTCCTGGCAAAAGAAATGGACGAGATCAAGGAGCTTGAGTCCGAAACGGAATTAGCCATTACACAGGTCAAGGACCAAAAGGCCTACCCTACCCCTTACAAACTGATGCGTACAATGGCATCTTGGGGACCGTACGCGCCTACATATACGGGATTGGACGCTCCAATCCGGCGCCCCCAATTGCTCAGACCGGGGCTGCGCGTTGCCAAGGACGGTGGGAACCTCGCCTCTGTTCTGCATGGTCTGCAGAGTCAACTGCCGCACGCGTATGCCGAGCTCGAAGACCGCCTCCGTACAGCCTACCCTGGGCTCAAGTACCTTTCCTTCCCACAGGAAGGAGGAGACGGCATGATAAACCTCCGGTGGTGGGAAGAGCCATATGAGGAGGAGTTCGGGTTCTCAGCCAGTCTTCTA
>JBARRC010000749.1:0-3311 GCA_049644045.1 Phycisphaerae bacterium | reverse complement strand
GTGTCATACTCCAATATCTGGTAGACGTTTCCCCGATACCGGTCCGGCGTCTGGCTAGGGAACTCCTGGTCGATGCCGCCGATGACTTGACAACTGGAGGTCTGCCCCTCGGCCATCGCGACCCAACCGAGAACGACCGCTGTTACACAAAAGCTCAACCAATGGATGCGCATCTTCCTTGTACCCCCATATTCGTGTGGAGAGAGTTTCACGCCATTATATCCGCCACAGTACCACGATACCAACTTGTGCATCCTTTTCTTCAACAGCTTAGCACATCAACGCGCCATGATCTTACCGGACCACCCGTCAACCGGTCCGATAGCAAACCTGCAAGGTGCGATTCGGACAACGATCAGTCGCTCATCACATCCACGTAGCGGGTCACCGCGCGTTCACCGATGCGAACCGGCAACGGCTCGCCCAGGAAGGTCGGTAGACGATCCACCGTTTCCTGGAAGCGCAGTGCCCGCGAGTCGACATCCACGGCCCGCAACGCGTTTTGAACGGTCTGGTTCGCACCCACAATGCTCTGGTCAATTTCACCGCGCAGCGTGCCGTAAACCGTAAACACCTGCGACCGCACCGTCACCCAATCCCCCAGCGCCACGAGCAGCGCGACGGCACTTACATAATCCTCGTCGGTGGCGGTGTCGTCGATCATCCCCGCATCCGTGCGGTAGTAAGAGTACCGATCGTAACCTGCCACAGGTTGATACACGCACGGCGGGAGTAGTCCATGATTCTCGCAGGTGTCCGTAAACGCGCCCCCGTGGCGCACGTTGACCAGCTCACCGACACTCATAAAACCGCTCCCGCGCCGGGCGATAGGTGCCCAAACATCCCAGCCGCGAGGATAATACCCGGCCATCCCCTGTGCGGGGGCTCCGGTCCCGTAATCACCGCTTCCCTTGATCGGCCGAAGCTCACGGTAGGCAACAATAGCCTGGGCCAGATCGTCGCCAATCGGAGCGCCCAACTCCTTGCAGCTCCCGCCCCCCGGGCAGCCAGCGTCGCTACTGCACGGCTGCCCATCATTGGAGCCGCCAACGCACTTACTCCGAAGGTCTGCGAACTTCTTGATCTTGTCACGGAAGACCGCCGGGAAGTGGTCCGCCGACATCAGCGGCAGGCCCGCAAGCACTTTCCACGGTGCGGCGTTGATGTTGATCCGCCCGTGCACGCGCAGACCGTCCAGATCAACGCGCGGGATCGAGTCCGGCTGTGCCGGCACGAACTCCGGATCGCCGGTCGGGTTCCGGTACGGCCCGGAGCTGCTCAACGGCAACGCCGTGAAATAGTCAAACACGAGTTGACCCCACGGCAGGTTTCGCAGGCCGCCGGGCGCGTCTCGCCTCTGCTTGCAGTGCCCGCCCGGACAGTCTTCGTCGTAATCGCAGCACTTGCCGTCGTTTGAACCTCCAACACACTTGCCGGGTTTTGGAACACAGTCGATTACGCAGGGATCGGTTGAGCAATCCGCGCCCAGAAGGAATTGACCGTGCATCACCGTGCACGTCGTGGCGAACGTCTCATCGCAGATTGGACCCGCCGCGCCCTGCACACAGCATGCGCCGGTCGCGGGGTGGACGTGATGCGCGTAACGCCAGTCGAGGCTGCTGGGGGTAGGGTTGCCCGGGTTGATGTTTTCACCCTGGTCGAACACCGGCATCCGGCCGTTGTCGATCTGTGTGTTTTCGTGGACCGTGACGAGACCGGTGCCTTCCGTCCACGTGGTCGGGTCATCGAGCCAGGTCGTAAAGGCCAGGTCCTTCGTTCTGGGATACTCATCAAACAACCGGTTCGCGTGCCGCATCAGCAATAGCAGTGATCCGGTGGTGGGGAACGCGGTGGCGAAGCTGCCGGTGTTCGCAAAACGCACCTCCACCGGACGGGTGCCGCCCAGGTTCGGCGTGTTATCCTGACCCAGTGAGTGAGTGGCGGACTCGGTGTTCTTATCGGCTGGAATCGGTGCAAACCACGGCGCCGCGCCAGCTAAGACCCCCGCGCGCTCGATCGAGTAAGGCGTATCCGGCGACGGGCTCGGGAGGGCGATATTGGCGCCGTTGACCGCGAACTGGTCCACGACGATGCTCTCCAGGTTCGTGACGCTGGGATTTGTTGGGTCGGGGTAATACTCCTTGCGAACCAGATAGATGATGTCCCCATTGGCAAACGACAGAATGTCGTAACCGGTCTGGCTGCTGGTGGTAGTGGTGTCCTCAATGAGCAGGCTGCTCGAGCCCTCCGGGAACAGTTTCGGCATTTCCGCGGCTGTGGCGGCTTTGTTTGTCACGACGAGATAGTCCGGATCCGTCTGATTCGCCCGACCGGGCACGGGATGTTGAATCAGTCGAACCTCTTTGCCACTCGGTTCGATCCGAAGGAAATATCCGGTGTTATTACTTGTCCAGGTCCCGATGTCGTCGGGATACGGATTGAACAGTTCGACGGCGTACTCAGCGTCAGGAGGAGGCGTACCGCTCGCGTTGCCTCCGTACGACGCGATTTCCGTGATGTACGGCTGGCGCTCCAGACCGTAAACATACGGCGAGGTGGGACGGCAGACCCCGCCGGGACAGTCGATGTCACCGTTTGGGCATAGGTGCCCGTCTTTGGGGCCGCCAACGCACTCCCGCACGTGGCCGCAGCTCCCACCGGGGCAGTCGCTGTCATCCACGCACCGCTGCCCGTTTTGGGAGCCGCTTTCACACACCCGCAGGATCGGGCGGCCGGCTGCTGCCGGATCGTTGAAGTCGAAGGAGCGCAGCGCGACCCGGGTCGGGATGCCCAAGGAGCAGCTCCCGTTCGGGCAATCGTCGTGATCAAGGCAGCGCAGCCCGTTGTTGCCCCCGCCGACGCACCGCTCCACAAGACGGCAGACGCCGTTGGGGCAGTCATTGTCAGAACTGCACGGCTCCCCGTTATTGCTGCCGCTTATGCACTGCCACTCGTCGTCCATGTAGTCCAACATGTTCGCGGTGAGCGACGCAGCCGTGCGCGAGATCAGGCTTTCGCGGCGGGACTGCCGTGACACGGCGTCGACGCACACGTGTGTGGGGCGATTCATGTCGCACAACTCGTCGGACGCGCAGTCGAAGTCGCTCGTACAGGAGACGTAATTGTCCCAGTACGGCCCCCGAGCGTTGCTCACCAGCATCATGAACACGTCGTGGATCAGGCGTTCGCGCATCTGCTCGTCGTCGAAATCTTGATCGAGCCAGGGCAGACTCAGCAGCAGCCGCCCCTTGCGCTCGTTGAACCGGCAGTCCTCGTCTATCAGGCACTCACAGTTGTCGATGATGCTTTGC
>JBARRC010000748.1:0-2069 GCA_049644045.1 Phycisphaerae bacterium | reverse complement strand
GTGCACGGGCAGACAAGCCGCAAGTGGCACCCTACTCAGATAAACTCATAGCCCCGACCGACAGGCTGTCGCCCGCCGACACAAGCGCCCGCGCCACCACGAAGACATGCCCCACGCGCGAGCATCCGCAACAGCAACGTAGCGAACCGGTGCGCCATCAATAGAATAGGCCGCACCGAACACTATCATTAGTCTATCCGACCTGCGGCTGCGATTCAAGATCGCGGCGTCAGACAAACGCCCGTGAGGGCGTAGATCAGCCGACGGCGATCAATTTCCTCGCGAATCCTTCCAGCTCATCGACATGGTTCTGGGCCGCCTCTTGCCCGGCATCGCGCAGAGCCCTCAGGTTCTCGGGGCTGGCGTCGTCCATGTCCGGTTTTGCCTCGCCGAGTCCGGGGCTGATCCTGAGGTACTGGTCAGGTCGCCCGACAGCGTCGTAGATTTGCGTAAGCTGGTAGTCTACCGTCTCCGACACACCCGACATCATGATGTCCAGCACCGGCTTGATCCATTCCAACGCTCCCCAGTTTTTCGCGTTGTTATAGGGGTAAGGGTTCAGTATCTTACCCGTGCCCAGCGAGAGGATGAGCATGTCCTTGGCGGTCGGCTTATTTGCCATCTTACGAGCCTCCGCGTAGGCGCACAACGCCGGATTGTTTGCGAAGACGCCGCCGTCGATCAGTGGGTAAGGGACATTGGTGAGGGATTTGACGCGGGCCGCTTCGAAGAACGTCGGTGCTACCGATGTCGCCCGGGCCACGTCTTTGACATGGAAGTTGTCTCGATTCGCCGCCTGGGCCTTGTGCTGTCTGAAGAAGTGCGCCTTACGTCTGCGGATATCGTAGGCAGTGACCAGGCAAGGTTTTAGCAGCTCACTCAGCTTTAGGTCGCTGAAGTAATCGTCCAAGGCCTCCTCCAGACCGTCGGCTGAATACTTTTCATCCGTCAGCCCGCCCCCGGATTTGACGCGCTGCCACAGGGAGAGATCAAACACTTCGTCGCCCCGATCCAGGTAGAGATCAACCGCTTCCTGGGCCGAGAATCGAGGCCTCTTGCTGCCGCGCTCGGGAGCCAGGTATGCGCAGGCAAGGATGCCGCCCGTAGAGGTGCCTGCAATCAGATCGAAGTAATCGGCGATTCTGGCGTTTCTCTTCTTTGTTAGCTTTTGGAGTAGATTCTCCAACATCACCAGAATCTGTCCGGGGATGATCCCGCGAATCCCACCGCCGTCGATTGAAAGGATGCGAAAATGGGGTTTCCTATTGGCTCTGGTCGTTTTTTCCCGTGCCTTGGCCATACGTAGTCTCCTTATCCACAATTCCTCCACAGGAGGCGGGCCACCTGTCGACTACAACAACGACATTCGCAAAAATGTAGCGAAACGATACACACTGTCAAGCAGTGTTCGTGTGTTCGTTTGGCTCATCCCTGCGACGTATTCGATGGGGACCATAGTTCAAGGCTGGCGCCCCATCGACCGATGATCGGACGCAGTGCATCTTCGCTGAAGCCGTTGCTGGTCAGGCTTTAAGACTAGGAGATGAGAATGATCGAGACCGGCGCGATGCGCAACGCCGAACGGTCAACTCATGTGAGAAAGAAGACGCGACTCCGCAGGTGGACGCTTCGCGGAGCGGCTTTGGCCTCTGCCCTGCTGGTGTGCGAGTTGGCACTTCAATGTGCCGTCCTGCTGTTGCCACGTGTGCGTCATGCTCTGATGCCTCCACACCGGCAAGACAGTGTCAAGACGCACCACATCCCCCGATTCCTGCACGACCCGACCGCCCTGGGACATCGTGGTAATCCCAAGCATCCTTCGCACGATCGACTGGGTTTTCCCAATGCCGAGGTTCTTGAATCGGCGGATATCGTCGTGGTGGGTGATTCACAGACCTACGGTCCTCTTGACAGCCCACACCAGGCATGGCCCGTCATCCTGGGGCACCTTGCGGGCGCCGGCACATACAACATGGGAAGCCCGGGTTGGGGCCCCGTCGAGCAACTCCTGACGTTGGACCTGGCGCTGGAACGCGACCCAGCGATCATCATGCTCGGGTTCTATCTCG
>JBARRC010000747.1:0-2031 GCA_049644045.1 Phycisphaerae bacterium | reverse complement strand
CAACAAGCAGGTGGGTCAATGACCCACCCTACGCGACTCTTATCCGGGCGGGAGGAGGCGTCTCAGCACGTCGCGGGCGTTTTCAATGTCCGCAGTCGGGTTCTGTGAGTCTGTGCGGCGGAGGATGTAGGGGCCGGTGTATTCAGCGGCACTGAGCGCCGCGAGGATGCCGATCAGATCGACCTCGCCCTCGCCGAGGCGCGTTTCGCGCCCGGCCCGCTCGGCAAGGCCCGCCGCGGCGTCCCGTGCGTGCATCAAGGCGATCTGATCCGGGAATCGCTCGATCACCGACATCGGGTTGGCACCGGTCATGACCATGGCCGCCGGATCGAGGCAGACACGGATCGAAGGGCAACGAAGCTTGTCGAGCACGTCAACCAACCGTTCGGAGGTGTCGTACGACGGGCGCAGGGCGTAGACGACGCCCCGCACATCGGCCCACTCGCCGATCCGCTCGAGCGCCGCCAGACCGGTCGGTGAAGGTTCGCCCGTCTCCGGGTGGGTCAGCGCACCGGCAGCGGCGGTGACGACCGGAACCCTTAAATCAGCCGCGAGTTCCAGTATCTCGCAGGTCCGCTCGACCCGCTCATCGACAGTCCGCGAGTCGGTCAGCCGCAAGCCCGGCAAATCGGCGACCAGGACGGCCATACGCAGCCCCAATCCGTCGACATAACGCGACAAGTGCCTCCGCCCGCTCGATGACAGGCTCGACGGCATCACATCCCCGGCCACTGTCGCCAACTCGACGGCGTGAAGCGAAAGCTCAGCCGCTTTGCGCAGCGCGTCCTTCGTGGGCAGACGAAAATCGTCAACGTCAACACCGATGGTGTGTCTGTTCATGCCGCTGGCACGGTTCCCGGTCGAATGACGAATTATGAATAGCGAATAGCGAAGGACGTCATCCGATCAGCTTCTTAATTCGCTATTCGCCATTCGCTATTCTCGAGGGGACGGCTCTACATGTCCATGTTGAGCCGGCGCACCTCAGCACCCTGATAGAAGCAGCTCATGACCATCGGCACCAGAAGCAGAAACGGTACCACGATGGCACTGCCGGTGGCCATCCCACGCACTGTGCCGTAAAGACCCGGCATCGCCATCAGCCACGCCGCGAGCCCCGAAACCAACAGCATCGCGCCGAGGAACGCGGTTACGACGATCACCACGTGCTGGCGATTCAGGAAAGCAAAGGCCGTACAAGCGATGAACGCCGCCCCGCCGGCCGCCCAAAGTGCGGTACCCGATAGACCGATACCCGCCAGGAAATGCGTGACGATGCCGCCCCCGATAAGCCCGCCCAGCACCGCCACGGCGTGGCTGGCCGGCCAGTAGCTCAGCAAACCAAGGGCAACTCCACCCGCGACGGTATACAACCATTGGTCATTGCATGGACCAACCAATGACGAGGTGATCACGGCACCAATCAGCCCAAACGAGAGTATGACACAAATCTTCCACATGCGCCAGCCGAAGAGCATCAGCCCCGCACCGCCCACGACCAGTGGAAAACCGGCGGCACTGTGCGAGCTGTGCAGGAACTGGAGCCATTCTTCCAACGACGTTATCACAACGGCCTACCCCAAAGAAGAACGCGACACAAATACAACCGCCGCGTGCGCGGCACCCTACCGTAACCTACGATATCAATCAGGATTTCGCGGCGGGTTCCGATTTGGCTGCAGGTGCCTTCCGGGTCAGCATGGTCTGGAGGATCAGCGATGCTACCAGAAACGCGCCCACGCCCATGCCGACCAAACCGGGGCGATTCTGAAACGCTTGATAGGATTCGGGTGCGGCATGAGCCAGGAATGTCGCAATAGCCGTCGTCACCAGGGCCGTTCCTACCAGGGCCGTTGACAGGATCAGCGCCCATCGCACAGCCACAACCCCCAAACAAAGCCCGGTAACCAGCGCAAGCATCCCCAGTGCCTTCCCGTTGGGCTCAATCTGAGCATCCCTCTGGGTAACGAACGCCCATAACTCTTCAGCCCACTGGCGAGGCGATCGGTCGTGGTAGGCCTGCTGCTCTTC
>JBARRC010000746.1:0-6306 GCA_049644045.1 Phycisphaerae bacterium | reverse complement strand
TCTAAGCAACTTCCTCAAATGGATGCTTCATCGGCATGAGAAGGTGACGCTCGGATTGCTTTTGGGAATCCTGCTCGGTTCGGTAATCGGGATCTGGCCGTTTGATGCCACGTCGCAGGCGGGTGATTACGCACTCGGGGCGGCGTTGGCCGTCGCCGGGTTCATCTGTACGCTGCTTCTCTCACGAATCAGCACGTGAAATGTCCAAAGGGATGGAGGCACAAGGCATAAAGCGTGAGGCAAGAAGACACCGAGGCGAACTTATGCCTTCTTGCCTTTTGCCTTTTGCCTTTTCTATGCTGCTACGGCTTCGGGTAGATGTTTCTTGGCCAGCTCGACGAGGGCATCGAAGTCGGTCGGTGAAGAAATGGCCATTTCGCTGAGCACCTTGCGGTTCAACTCAATGTTGGCTGTGATCAGGCCGAAGATGAACCGGCTGTAGCTGATGCCGCGCATCCGGCAGGCGGCTGTAAGCCTCGTGATCCACAACGCTCGAAACTCGCGTTTACGCCGACGCCGATCACGGTAGGCATTCACGCCCGCCCGGACCACCGCCTCCTTGGCAAGACGCCAACGCTTACCTGGCGCGCCCCGGTATCCCTTGACCTTCTTGAGCAGGCGTACTTTCTTTCGATGTCGGGCGGCGCCGTAGGTCGCTCTTCCCATCGCTGTCTGGCTCCTTGCCTTTTGTCCTGATTACCTCACAGCGCATCCTTAAGGCGGTCGCGGAAGGCCCCCTTCAGTACACCAGGCCTGCGCATCGCACGGCATCGCTTGCCGCTCTTGCCGCTCATCAGGTGACCCGCGTTGGCGCGCTTATGTATGACCTTACCCTTGGCCGTGATCTTGACGCGCTTCTTGATCCCTTTGTGTGTTTTCATCTTCGGCATCGTACGTTCCACCCATAGATCGCTTTGGATCACAAGAGCCCCGCATTATACAGCCATCCAGACTCCTTGCAACCACCCCAAAATGCCCCCGTCAGCAGCAACGAACGCGGCGGCCGAAGTACACCCTCCCACCTACAAGCAACAGCAGCGTCATGATGACGAGACCCCATTCGGAGACGGTCGGAATGGGATGCTCACACGCGTCGTCCTCTCCGTTGTGGTTGGAGTCGCCTAGACACACCGTTCCTGGCCCCTGTGGCTCTCCACCGAGATTGATGCAACACAACGGATCAAGGTCGTCCCTGCAAGTCCATCTGCCGGGCGGAAAGCAGCAGGCCTCCGGTGCCGTGCACACCGTGCCGGCCCCCTGCGGTACGCCTCCAAGCTCATTCACACAGCACAGGGCATCGGCCATGACGCAAGTATCATCCGGCAGGCAGCACGCCTCCATGCTGCCGCACGCTGAGCCAGGCCCTTGCGAGAGCCCGCCGGGCAACGGACGCCCCATTCCCTTGCCCGCATTTGATGCGCGGCACCCGCGGCCCATGCTTGCGTAACGCGCAATTGAGACAGAATATCATTTTTGTTCTTGTTTACACTTGTAGTCGGTATCCAAAACAGTATATTGTTCCGCAGCCGTCGGATTGGATGAAGAAGCTGACCGTTTTAGCTATTTCGCCGTTTTTAGCCTTGTTTTTCGGGATAAGATGACGACGGGTGGAACATGGCGTACAAGGATGCTGTGGAATTTCCACGTCGTTGGGGGGACCGCGGCGTCGCTGCGGCGTCGAAATTGATTTGGAGACTCGATATCAATTCTTCGATGAAGTGGTGGACATCGGTTGAAGGATTCGTGATGTGGACGCTGCAAGAAATGAAGCGGGGTGCGGCAAGCGCAACTCGGAGGGGAGCGCTTCCGCACCTCGCATCGACCAATCGACGGGTCGCGATGCTTGGCCTCGGCCTAGCTGTCCAGCGTCCGGCCTTGAAGACCAAGAAACTTGTAGGAGAGGAACCATGAAGGCAGTGATGATGCACCACACCCATCCCAACGAGCGACGATCCATCTTGAGGCTTTCGCTGAGTGCTTGCTTGGCGATGAGTTCCCTGGGTTGTCTGGCTGCAGCCGCTCCCACGCGGGCGGACACCGTGAAGTTAGAACCGCTGGCGGATAACTGGATCAGCTCATGTTCAACCGGTTGTACCGTAAACAACGGCGGCATGGGAGAGCTGCGTGTGCGTGCGTCGTGGTGGGGCAGCCCGGGAAACTTCGAGCCCAAGAACTTTCGTTCGTTGCTTACATTTGATCTCGGGTCACTTCCCGCAGACGAAAACCTGATAACGCACGCAACTATGGGGCTGTACTACTTTGAAGCAGCCGGCCCGCCGCACTCAGATCCGGTCGGGCGGACCTACGACGTCCGCCGCTTGACCAACGCGTGGGACGAGATGAATTCCACCTGGCAGGCCCGTGACGATTACAACGAACCGAATCCGGTCTACTGGGACAGTTACGACAGCGGTGAGCCGGAATACCAGCCTGGCGGGGGCGACTTCGCTTCGACCGTTTACGCATCGGCGGTCGTCCCGGCCAGCGCCGGTCAATGGGTGACGTGGGATGTCACTGCCCTGGTGAAAGAGGGGCTCGGAGGAACCGACAATTTCGGATTCTTGATCAAGGACGCCGCCGAGTACGAGTCGGATCCGGGTGGAGGCGAGATCAGTTACATAGCGAAGTTTCGAAGTGGAGAGTTCGCAGACAACGCCTTCCGACCCTACCTCGAGGTCACCTTCGAGGACAACCCTATTCCCACGGTTTCCGAGTGGGGCCTGATCGTGACGGCGATGCTCATGGTAACTGCGGGCACCTTGATCCTGCAAAGTCGTACGAGAATGTCCCGGGCGTCTGGCTGACGGATGAAGATCCGTCTTGAGAACTTCAGGGTAGGAGAGTGCAATGCCCCTTCGTCGATTACATCGTCCTCCCGTTCGGTGTCGGGGATTCACGCTGATTGAATTATTGACCGTGCTCACCATCATGGGCATGCTGATCGCGATCTTTCTACCGGGATTGCGCGGTGCCCGCCGAAACGCCCACCGTATGTTATGCGCCTATCACCTGCGGGGGGTCGGGCGAGGATTGGACCTGTACGCGGAAACCTACAACGACTGGTACCCGACGGCGGAATCATCCTGCGCCGGCACACCCAGCGCCATCGCGCCCAGCGCCGGCAAACCCAGCCCCCAGAATTGGTGGGAGAATAACGCATTCCTGGAACTGCTGGACCTGACACCGAACCCCCAAGGTCGATCCATCCTGACCTGTCCCGCAGATCGCGAACCTGATCTGTACGTCGACGGTTCAGTGAAGGGCTGCTGGGTCAGCTACGGCGCCAACACCTCCGCGTTCGGGATGCGGCGAGGTCGGTCCAAACGCCCACGGCACCGGAGTCAGGTGCAGTTCCCGGCCAAGGCGATGGGGTTCTGTGACGTGCGGAGTCCCCGCAACGCTCCGCACGCCGTTGGGTGGCAGGGTTGCGTGGTCAGGAACTTCGCCTTCAGGCACAACGAGCATTGCGCAGTGGTCTATGTGGACACGCATGTGGATTGGATTCGCCCCGAAGACGTGCCGCTGGGGAACCGTGCCTGGGAGGATCCGTTTTGGGGCAATATCCCCTGTTTTGATAAACCATGAACGCAGTCAACTTATCGTGGCAGCACAGGCATCGTCGGCCGGCTCCGAGAACGGCTGAGAGCGGTGTTCGCGTTGCCTTCATTACCGCCATCTTGTTCTCCCACCGGCTGGAAGCAGCTACGAAAAAGCTCTACCCGATAGAGGATACTTGGATCAATTCGTGCGTATCGGGAAGCGACGTGAACTATGGACGAGAACCTGATGTCCGTGTCCGAACTGCGGCTTTGTGGGGGGACATCAAAAATGGGCGCACGCTTCTTAGATTCGATCTCTCCGACCTTCCCGTTGATCCCAGTCTAATCACCAAGTGGACCCTGGGTATGTAGTATTATGCCTATCACTGGGACAATCCCAGTGGGCGGGTTTACAACGTTCACCGAGTCACACGTTCGTGGGAGGAACTGGTGGCCACCTGGAGGGCACGCTATCGTCAAGATACGGGGGCTATCGTGTGGTGGGACAGTTACCTTGCTGGAACCCCCCTCTATCGGCCCGGCGGCGGCGACTTTGAGCCGACGGAATACGCATCCGCGGAGCTCCCAGCCACCGGCCACTGGATGACGTGGGACGTAACTGACCTGGTCGGAGAATGGATTTCTGACGAGCATCCCAACAAGGGTCTTCTCATCAAGGACGCCTGTGAATTCGGGCACTACTCGGGCTACGATGTGGCCTGGGGTCCGGCCCAGTTCCGGAGTGTGGATTACTGGAACGAAGACCACTGGCCCTACCTGGAGATGACCTTCGACCTTCCTGGTGATTTTGACGATGACGGGGATATCGACCTTGACGACTTCGCGCACTGGGAAGACTGCATGACCGGCCCGGACAATGGACCTTGTGATGATCAGTGCAGTGCCTTCGACTTCGATGATGATACCGACGTGGATATGAAAGACTTCGCGGCGCTGCAGGAAGGACCAGGTTGGTAGGCAATCCCCCACCCTTGGCGGGAAGACGATTTACGGGACACCCGAGGGTCGATCACCATTCGCCAAAGTGGTACGGCTTCTCCTCACGAAAGAGCACCAGGCGACGCTCCAGTTCCGCTGTCAGCCAGTCGTCACTTTGCGGACCCGCCAGTTCAAGAGCCTGTCGGGCGGTATCCACGGCCTCGTTAAATCGACCTGCATCGGCGTACGCGGTCGCGAGCGTCAGCAGCGCAGGGACGTGACGAGATCTCCGTGCTCGGTTGACGTACACGGCCCACTTCACGGCTTCCTCCGCGTTGCGAACATTCTCGTCGGGGTGGGTGGAAAGCAGCTGAGCGAGATAGTCGATCATCTCGAGCGCGTCGGGGTGTCGTCTCGCGCCGTCACG
The DNA here is from genome assembly GCA_049644045.1 of Phycisphaerae bacterium. GTDB lineage: Bacteria > Planctomycetota > Phycisphaerae > UBA1845 > UBA1845. Next base: position 1,401 of record JBARRC010000746.1, on the reverse strand, counting down.
GAGCACGTCGACCGCTTTGCGTGCTCGGCCCTTCGCGATCAGCATCTGCGCCAACGAGTAACACGCGCGTTGACGATCCGGGTCGACCCGCAGCGCACGGAGGTAGTGATAGATCGCCCCGTCGACATGGCCGAATTGTTTGCAAAGGTCTGCATAATGGTGCAGGGCTACGGCGTCGTCGGGGTTCAGTTCGAGGGCGCGTTGATAATGGTGGGCAGCCTTGGCGAACAACTCCTTACGCACGAGGGCATCGGCGTAGTTCGTGTGGGCAATCGCGCTGTTCGGGCTGGCCCGGACACCGCGCGCCCAAAGCGTCCAGGGAGCGATCCAGATAGCCGCCTGACGGTAGGTGGGCACGGCGAGTGAGACAACCATAAGGATCGAGGCCAAGGCAACGATCGCACGACGGTTCGGAATGCGGCCCCAGGCATCACTTTGAAGAAACCGGAGCAATGCCGCACCGGCCAGCACCGCCAGTCCGATGCAAGAAAGATAGCTGTAGCGATCCGCGACAAGCTGCGGGCCACTCTGTGCAAAGCCCAACACCGGAAACAATATGACGAGGTAGAGAGCCAATGCTGCCGGCACCGCCGGCCGACGACGCCTGAGACGAACAGCCGTGAATCCGACGGCTAGAACAACGGCGACGCTAAGCCACAGCATCGGCCCGAAGAGAACCTCACGCGGTGGAATCTCATAGAGCGGGCCGAGGTTCGTCGGCCAAAGAGTCTTCCACAGGTAAAACATCAGCCCGTAGCACGCCTGTGCAAGACGCACCCATGCATCGTGCTGGGCATAGCCATGAAGCGCGCCCACTTGCTCTTGAGCGATCAAGGCTCGTGCGCCTGCGGCCAGCGCGAGCGCAAAGAAGGGAAGCTTCTCGATCCAGAGCCAGATGTGTGGCACCGGTTTGTAACCGGTGAAACGCCGGAGTGGGTAGACATCCAGAATCACCAATACCACGGGCAAGCTGATCGCTGAAGCTTTCGCAAGCAATGAAACAGCGCACAGCAGTACCGCGCCAGCATAGAATATCCGGCGACCGGAATCCGAGTCGCGAACGTCAGTGAGCGGGTCACCGAACCGCGATTCCGCGGGCAAGCGAACTTCGCCCGGGGCTGCATATCGCAGATAGCATCCGACCGCGAGCACGTAGAAGAATCCGGCGAGCACATCGCGCCGCTCAGCCAGCCAGGCCACCGACTCAGCCCGTAACGGGTGAGCCGCGAACAGCGCAGCCGTGAACGTAGCGGATATGACCACTGGTGTCGAACGGATCGTCTTGCCGGCTCCGTTGGTTGATGCCAACAGCCTGCGCGTCACGAAGTAGACACCCACGGCTGTACATGCGTGAAGCATGACGCTAGTCAGGTGAAAACCGAACCATTCGCGCTTCCACAG
>JBARRC010000745.1:0-20063 GCA_049644045.1 Phycisphaerae bacterium | reverse complement strand
AGTTCGTGGACTGCCAGGCCACCTCCGTTGGCGGGATACACAACGGCGTTGCGGGCGGCCCAGTAGTGCAGCCGGACCAGAGCATGCTTCTTGCACGGTTTGTGTGCGTCGATGACACGCGAGAGAGTGCCTGTCAGCATGTCCCAGATCAACAGCTTGCCGTCGATCGAAAGACCAATGACCGAGTCCTGTGTCAGCGGCAAGACCGAACAAACGGCACCTCCCTTGACTTCAAGCGGCGTTGCACCATTGCTGCGATCAAGGGGATTCCACAGTAGACATCGGCCGGCGGCATCAGCACCGACGACACGGTCCTTGCCGGCGAAACATACTGCCAGTAGGGGAGCATTCTGGGGGAGGGTCACATGATCCTGTTGCCCCGGCCCGGCGGATGCCTCCCGCACGGGCAGGATCTTTATGCTTCCACTTCGCGTGCCCAGGACGATCAACCCAGCGTCCGGGTCTACGTCGATTGCGTAGACACTCTGGCCAAGTTCGAGATTGGCAATCAGGGTAGGCTCACCATCGCCAGGACGTAGGATCCACAAGCCCGGTTGCGCTCGACCGCCGCCCAACAATGCACACGAGATAAGCTCGGTTTCGATCATCGGACTCGTCAAGTTTGGTCTGACCGCTTCGTCGTGGCCTTCTTCACCGTCTCCAGGTCCAGGCCGAACATGCTCGCCGCATGGCGCTGGAGGTCAATCTTGGACAGGCCATCGAGCTCCGCATCCTTGCCTGGCGGCTTACTGTCCGGCGCTTGCGCCGCGGGCTTCGCGGCCTTGGGCTGATTGACGGGCTTCCCACCCGATGGCTGGTTCTGTCCTGACTTCACACCAACGCCCAGTTCCTTCATCACCTGGTTCAGGGTGTCGTTCATGCTCGCGGCGAGCTGATAGACGTTCTCGCGAATGCCGAGAAGGCGGCTACGTTCTTGCTCGAGTTTTACGTCCGCCTGAGAGTAGTGGTCCCGCGCACCCTCGCTCTTTATCTCTTTCCCATCGCGGGCGACGGTTGCGAGATTCCTCTCACAGCGCGAAATCGCGGCCTCCAGCGCCGCCAGACATGCGCTCAGTTTCCCGGGCAACGCCCCCACGGCCTTCCGGGCGTCCTCCTTGCTCATGGAGGTTTTCTCCTTCGAGACTACGTCCCGCGGATTAGGCCGCTCGATCCGTGGCATGGGCGCTAAGGGCGGCTCTGCGGGCTCCAAGGGCGCCCGCATGGGATTGGGTTCCTGGCCGCTCCAATCACCGGGGCGGGGATGCCCACTCACGCCAGGGGGACCAGTTGGGGGGCCTGGTACTGGATATTCGATAGTCATCTCATGAACTCCTTGCGTTCTCGACGCGCTGTCTCATCTCTTCGCGGAGCCGATCGCTCTTGCGCTGGGCGGATTTACTCCACGGGTTTCGCTTCCGCCCCTTCCGCGTCGCACGCAAGGGTGGTGGCGTCCTACTTGGCTTGACGAACCGATTGCCCTGTTGGTGTCTATGGAAGGCAGGTCAGACGGAGATTTTGAAAGTGACGATCCCGCGAAACGATACGCGTCTGCTGCAGCCCGACCACGATCACGTATGAGATCACGTCGGTCAGATCACAGCCGACGCGTTTACTCCGTTCGAATTCCGCTCGAGACGCATCGAACACTACTTGGGGTACGTGAAGGATCGACACGTCATGCTCTTCGAGCCACCCACGAAGGAAGTGAACAGCCAATTCGGAAGCATGCTGGCCAGCCGGCCCCTTGAACTCGTTCGGTTTCGACTTGACGAGCCGGCTAACAGTCTCCGCGACCACGTAAGAGGACGTAACCAGCCGGTCCCCGACGACACCACGAAAGAACGCGCTGAACCGCTCATCTTCCGGATTCAGGCACTCCAGGACTGCACTGGTATCCACATATAGCACGTTGCGCCCCAGGTCTCGAATCTGATCCTGCCAATAGGTGTCTTCGACCGTCAGAGCTTTGCGGCCCCGCTTCGACGCTTTGGCGTTGACACGTTTGCTCATCACCGGTCTCAGCTTGGTCGTCGATCGCGGCTCATAAGCTTGTCGATCTCGCGCCGCTCCACCTTCGTTAATCCATACGCGTCGTACACAAGAGAGTCGATTTCACCGAGCAAAAGGGCTGTGTCCGCGGTCTCGATCAAACCGTCGTAGAACAGTCCTTCCTCTGCCTCCTTCCACTTGGAGATGATCGCCTTCTCCAACCCACCTACCGCGGCAGCTACGCGCAATGAGGCAGGTCCGTCGAACGTCGGAAACGGCAGCTTCCCGAGGGTAGTTAGAACGATCCAGCGTTTGCGACAGTGTGCGTCAAACCACGCGTTGGCGACGGGACTATTGAGAACCGCCACAATCTGCTCAATCGAGACCGCAGAATCTGGCTTGGGAATCACACCATGAAAGTTATGGGAAAAGAAAAGACCTTCCGGTGCAACCGCCGCCACAAGCCGCCAGGTCGAGCCGGGGTTCCGGTTCGAGTTCACCAGCACCTTGGCTACGTCGAATATATCCCTATCGCATGGACGACGAAGTTGATCGCCGTACCGTAACCAGCGTGTTTGGCGAAGCCCGCTAGTCGTCAAGAGTGCAAACGGTCGTAAGACATTCAGGCGGTCCACGAACGAAACATCACCGCGGCGTTTCTGGTCAGTAGCGCTGTCAACATCCTCCTTCTTGATCTGCAACCCGCTTCGGATATCGGCGACGCGCCCCAAGCGACCGCAGCTCGCTTCGAGTTTCTTCCATGTGTCCAACAACGGCGACACGATGAATCTGTTGTCGGAGTCGGTGACCCAGTCCGCGGTATCGACCGAGTAAGTACGAGTGAAGATGCCTTTCGAGTTAAATGCGGCCAGATCCCTGCTTCGCAGCTCCTGCACGGTCACAACGCCGGCGCGTTCCCGGCGCCCAGTCCGCGCAGAGCGCTTTCGCAAGAGCAATGCTACGCTGTCGGCGTGCGAATAGAAGACCCCGCCCGGGAACGTGGATAATTCGAGGGTGTCGCAGTAATTCAACACCGCCGCGCGAGCCGCTGCTCCAGCGCGGGAGTCGAGCATGCTCTGCGGCAGAACGATTCCGATCAAACCGTCGTTCGCAGTGAGGTCAATGAGGCGAACGAGCGTATCAGCAGCAAACTCGCTCCGTGTTCCAGCCTCTTTGATCTCTTTGAACGGCGGGTTGGTGACAACGATCGTGGGGCGGCGCCCGACAGCTTCCACGGTGATTTCCCGAACGTCTCCGTCGCGAACCTTCCAGCCGTTTCGATTGTGCACGTCCGCGAGGACAAGGGACAGGCTGGCGATCTCTCTTGCGAAATCGTCGATGTCGCGCCCGACGATTCGTGCTCGAAGGTACTGATGCCGCTGTGCCGGCGTCCAGGAATCTGGTAGCAGAGACGCCAGCCGTTCAAACCCGGCAAGCAAGAATGACCCCGAGCCGCAGCACGGGTCGAGCAGGTGGCGGTCGTCCTGTGGGATGCTCTCGATCGGCAACCGCCTGAGGATGTAGCTTGTGATCGAATGAGGTGTATAGTAAATGCCGTGCTCTTTTCGCAACTTGGCCGACACCAAAGCGTTCTCGTACGCGTGCCCGAGCATGTCCGTCGTCAGACTGGCGAAAGCGAACCGTTCTCGGAGAGTCGAATGGACCTCTCCGATGAGCGACTTAGACAGATACGGAGAATCAACGACATCTGGGTCGATGTTCTCGGAAAATTGCTTCTTTGCAGAGCGCAGAGAACAGGCAGGATCTGTCGCTTTTTCGATGACATCTAGATCTTCCAGAATCCTGCACGTGAACAGATTGAAAACCAAGCGGACGATCGCTTTGTGGGCGGCCGGCTTGGCCGAGTATCCCCTGGACAGTTCCTTCAAGGCGTGAGCAAGGAGGGATTCCAGCAGCTTCGTCAGAGCATCCCCGGTAACGCGTTCCGCCCAACTCCCCAGTTCTGCGTCAACGAATGGCAGCTGAATATCGCCGCGCTTGGCTTCCAATATGCTCTCGGGTGACAGGTTCGCCAATCGACCGCGGAATGCCTCTTGCCACTTCTCGCGCGGAGCCGTCTTGAATGGCTTTGGCTGCAAGCCTCTCCGAATCGACCACAGGTCGACAGACGGACCGGTTCCTACGATGGCGAGAGGAGCCGTCAGAAACCGCAGCTTGGAGACAGTATCAGCAACGTTCGTCGTCGCGGGGTCAACAACACTGACGCACGCTGTCCGCATCGTGTGTGGCGCGCCACCGAACGCGACGAGATCGGCCCGGTCATTGACAAGGCTCCCGTCGTCCAACCGCGATGTGAACGCATAGTTAGAGACAAGGTGCTCCGAATCGTATCCGGCCTCCTCAAGGAAGGGCCGCGCCTGTTTGGCAAGCTCTGCGCTCATGGACCTCCTCCTCATTTTGACTGCTTGGCGGAGCGCTCAACCTTCCGCTTCAGGTTCGCTATGTGCTTCTCGATCTGCGCGAGGTGTTGTTTGCCGTACCACCTCCAACCGCGCCAGTCACGCTCGGCAGGAGAGATTATTCCTTTCTCCTCCCAAGAGCGGAGAGTGTTCTCAGCAATGCCGAAACGATCCAGGATGACCTTCTTGGTGAAGCGATCGTTCTTCGCCATGGTTGCACTCACGCCCATTGAGGTATTTGATGCATCAGCTATCATAGCCGCATTACCTCCGAACGCAAGGGCTTGCGCGGTTGGCGGAGTCCATTGTGCCCAACCCGGGCGTATCAGCGCGGCCTTCAGGTTGGAGTCCACTTCACCCGCGTACCGCTTTGCGGCAAGGACGCGTCTCGCCATCGAGTTGAATTCAGCCATGCTCGGCGGAGCGTTTGTCTCGGGTTCGTTTCCGTAGACCCGTTCAAGAGCCTCCCCAAAGATCGCTGGCAGGGGATCGAACATCGGTACGGCGGCCTTGAAGCAGTTCAGCACATTCTCGATATGTGCGTCTCGCGAGGTGCCGGGTGGAATCCGTAACGGATTAAGCCGGAACGGAGATATCAGCTCATTCCCGGGCGTATAGAGTTGAAGTTCGGTTGCCACCCGGTTGACGTACCGGCGCTTGCGGCCCTTCATACACTTGAGTAATCGGTACTCGCCCTTCGCCGGTTCGAATACGATGAACGGGATCTTACGCTTGCTGAGTTGAAGCAGCAGGTGCACGATCGACGTGGTCTTCCCCGAGCCCGGCATGCCGCTAACGAAAAGGTGTTTGGCCAATCCTTGAACTGGGATCCCGCGAGCAACGACGCCGGACGGCACCTCTGACACGACTGAATCGGACCGTTCATCACGTCCAAGCATGATGAGGTCCCCCACAGATTCCTTGGGTGGATCGGTATTCTTCCGGATGCATGACGGAGAGTCGTAAGAGGCAACGGGCAAACGAAACGCGCTCGTCAGCTGATCCACTGGTGCCATGCTGGCCAAACTGGACAAACCATCGAGAAGGTCCACGCAGCGCCCATTGAGCAATCGCTCGAGCGCCGGCATCGCGACGACTCGGAGATCCTTCTCGCCCTTGATCGCCTCGTCGAAGAAAGGCTCGCCATCGGCGGAATCGAACAGCTGGTAGGTTCCGTCCTTAAAGGCCGAATCAGCTGCCACCGAGGCCACCAGTCGCGCGACCGCGGTCGTCTGGGCGAGAACCCGGAAGTGAAATCGCAGGTGCGGCTTGGTCAAGGTTTCGTGAAACCGCCGCTGTCTGCGAGCGACGTCCTCGGCAAGCGGATCCTTGATCCGTAGCGGCTTCAATGCCAAGTCCCAGTCGCTACCAGTATTTAAGCCGTGGCGTGGCAGGTCCCCCTCGTCGGCATCCCACGTTCGGTTCACCAACTGCACCTTGGCAAGGTACTTCGTGTGCATCGACAACACGTCGTGAATCGCGGTCGGGCCGACGCAGATCTCAGCCAACACCGGTTCCTCAATCTGCCCGAGCAAGCTATCCAGCAGGAGATAGTCATTAACGCGGTTCGCTTGAAAGCTGTCGACCGTGAGATAGGCATCGAGGGCTCCGGGGTTAGACTCGGCCGTGACGGTAGGCTCTAGGATCGTCTGCCGCCGAACCACATCACATCCTGCCCGAAAGGTCCGCCAGTCAATGGCATCGGAATCGACAGGCGCGAGGCGGCAGAACCTCCGGAAGGGCGCTTGCCGAAGCAGGAGCGATAGTGCGAGAGCCGTCTCCTCCGTGCACGCCCGGCCCAGCACGTACACAGAGAGTCGCTCCAGCGGGTCTTCGCGCTTGGTGGCAGGCCTGAAGAAAAACCGAATCGCCACTGTGACTGAATTTGGTGGAAACTCCGCCAGCGCCCGAAGAAGATGTGTTGCATCTGCCCACAGCGCGGCGCGGACATCGCCGCCAGCCAACAGCCGATACGACGGGTAGGCCGGATCGGGCAGCTCTGCCAAGCGGTATGCCCAAACGCTCTTCGCCATACTGCGTCCCGATCCGCTCCGGGCGCTTTGAGATCCAGTAAAGCAGCGCCGCAATTACTGTTGCTACGAGCCAGTGTCCGTGAAGGCGCCATGCCGTCGCAGCCGACTCGCGACGGCGAATGCCGGCCCGCCTCACTCCGTTCACCGTCCCCGTCGACTTCTCTGTGCACAGTCCGGTGGCACACGACGAGCGAACGCACGTTTGCCCGCATGCGTGCGCGAGCGCAACGTCGTGCTGGAGATGGATGGCCTGTCGAGTTCATCCGACCGTGTCATGTTCTCCGAGAGCCTGACGCTGTACCTCTATCGCTATCGTCTTGCCCAGGGGCCCTGTGACCGGTTGACCAACGCCATCATCATTGAGGAGGCGCACAATCTGCTCCTTGCCAAGCAAGCGGGGGCCAGAGAATCTGTGCTGGAGACCTCCATCAGGATGATCCGGCAGTACGGCCTGGGCTATGTGTTCGTGGATCAGTCCGCGTCGCTCCTCTCGAAGGTAGCTTTCGCCAACTCGTACGCCACGTTCGCGCTCAGTCAGAAACTGCAGGCGGACGTGCGGGCCATGAGTTCCGCGATGAACCTGACGGATGAGCAGAAGGCTGCGCTCAGCACACTCCCGGTCGGGTCTACTGTCGTTCGATTGGCTGATGAACACCCCGAGCCATTCCTCGTCAGGATACCACGATGTCCAATCCAGGAAGGCTCCGTATCGGATAGCCAGATCCGAAAGCGAATGGCCGCCTATTCCAGTGATTCCAGTCCGAATAGCGCTCGACAGACAATAGTCAAGGTTATTCCGCCTGTTCCAGTCCAAGATAATAATAAGGAAGAACCGATTCGAGAATCGGTGGAATCCCACCCACCATCCCCCAGAGAATCAGGAGTATCATCAACCGAGTCATCTCCAGATTCTGGACCAGATCCACCCTTAGAGAGACTGTCTCGGGATGCGATACGGTTCTTGGCTGATGTGGCCGGCCGGCCGCTCTCCACGACCGTGTCACGCTATCAGAGACTCAACCTTTCACGCCGCCGTGGCAACGCGATCCGCCGTGACCTGCTTGACGCCGCGCTGATCGATCCGGTTGCCATAGCCACCCGCAGCGGGCAGGTTGTGCTGTACCAGCTGGCCGACCAAGGTCGAACCGTGTGTAGGTCGATCGGCATCGACACCGGTCTGGCGCCGCGCACCAGCGTGGAGCACAGCTATTGGGTGCGCAAGGCTTCCGAGTATTTCCAGGACAGAGGATACGAAGTAACTCAAGAATTCGCTGTGGATGGCAACGGCGTGATCGACCTGCTGGCCGAGCGCCCGGGTGAACGCCTATCCATCGAGATTGAGACCGGCAAATCGAACATCCCGGAGAACATCAAGAAGCTTCGCCGTGCCGACTTCGATCGCGTAATCCTCGTAGCAACCTCACCCGCGGCGGTAACTGCGTGTCAGAAGGCCGTCGATGCTGTGGGCCGCGGCGTCAAACCTGCCGTTGAACTCCTGACGTGGTTGGATGTCTCGTGATCTCCCCCGTATCTTGCGCGTCGGCCGCTATGTTCCGTCGCATCGTCTACTTGGTAGCTTCACATTGCCATGGAGGTCGGGTGGTAGCAGCCACGTTCAGCCGTATCTCCGTCGGAACGGAGCGGTCCTTCGGTACGAGGGACGCCTCGAAGTAGCGTACGAACGTGCGTGTCGGGCACGCTGTTCGGTCGTCCGAGTGCTGTAAGGTGCGTAGACGTCGTTCAGAATCCGATAGGCTTCGGAGACGCGCATGAGCAGACCATCGGCCGCTTCAGGCAGTGCGCCGTCGAGGGTTCGATTCTCACGACCCACGGGATTGTACCCGGCCGCCACATCGCTCCGGTAGCCACTATGAGCCGGATCGTTCTCCGCAGCGTTCGCTTTACTGAATAGAATCTCCGGATGTTCGCAGATGTAGGCAAGGCCGTGGCGTTCAAGATCCTGTACGTTCAGATGATTCCCGTAAGTCTCTCCGCCCGTTGAATATGCCGGGCGCGCATGTCGGTCCCCGTGTGCACCAGGCCTCACTTTCCCTCGCCCTTCATCGCCTCCTGCGTAACGCACGCGACGATCTTGACGAGCTTCTGTTCGGTGCGCTCAATCACCTTGCACAGTTTGACGTTATGGTCCTGGATCCTTTCGGCGGCTTTGAGCAGGCCCTCCACCTTCTGAAACTCGTACCGGGCAACGACTTCGTGCGCTTCCCGCGTCAGTTGCCTGATCCGCCGCTCGTTCTCAGCGACAGCCCTGTCAAGCCGTTCCAGGCGCTGATCGATGCCAATGAGTTGTCGGTAACGGGATACCAGATCCGCCGCAGCCTTCTTTCTTGCTGACCTCGGCAACCTGGAGTAGACGTGTTTCGTCTCCTCGAGCCGGGCAACGTGCCCCTTTCGGATGTAGTGCGCCTTCTCCCGGAGTCTTGCCATCCGCTCGGTGAGCCAGCCCTCGGCCGGGAGCATCCTGCGAAGCTGAAGCATGACGTCCGCTCGGTCCTCGGGATGATCAACTAGCTGGTCAGCCTCACGGCGCACGGTTCTGAGGCCGCGCTTGAGCTTCTTGCTCAACCGCCGCCCTCTGTCGACGTCGAGCATGTCGCGACGAACGTCAACGATTTCGGCTCTTGAAGGTGACGGGAGGGAGTAGGCATGTGATCCCGCAGTGCGGTGATGGAACAGAAAGGCCAGAAGGCCCACGATGAGCGCAACGATCGCGACGGCCTGCACAACTTCTCCGGCAGCGGGCCAGTTCACACCGAACACCCCAGCCACGAGGATGCAAATCGCAGCCGCAACGGCGATACCCGCCCAGGATCCACCCTGTTGCCGGATGGCGCCGTATACAACAATTACCAACATGATCAGCGCGAACGCGACAGCCACCGGGCCCAGGCTGCGGATCGACCATCCATGGTCGCGCTCCCACCATACGAGTCCGACGGCCAATGTCAGCCCGATCGAGCCGGACATGGCAACAGCCGGCTTCTGGCGCCCGAAACGCCGGCCCAACACTGCGTAGACGAGCGCCGTGAAGAAGGTGAACGCAAGGATGAAATCGGGCAGCAGAGTCTCGAGTAACGCGCTGATTTCCAGGCTGGAGAGAGGTGTCGTGCCTTTCATGTAGCACCTATGGCACTACATCTATGTAAACCTTGCCCCCACACATCGACATTTGTGAAGATGCGAGGCGGTTCGTCACATGGTAGTGGTCGCGCAGTTTTATAAACTTAGGTCCCTTCCATGTCCCGCGAGGTGATAGAAATGAACAGAGGAAGACCACCAGCATGCCCATATTGCGGCTCGAGCTCGATCGGTAAGGGTGTGCGCAAGACAAAAACCATGGGCATCCCTCGAATCCGGCAGTGCAAGGCGTGCAGGCGGAAGTTTACGCCAAAGCAGCAGAGCAACGCGGAGGACTCAAGCACGGGTTCCAACTGGGTGAATGAGGAGGCAAACAGCGTGGGCCCATGAACATCATAAGCAGGGCGTTTCAACTGACAGATGCGGTCGCAGCGTACACGAATCGGGTTCGCCGGTTCTATTACGCAGTCGTGCTTTCCGCGCATGCCTGCCCCAAGTGTGGCGGCGGATTGAACATGGTCGCCGAAGGACGGTGCCGGTGCTCTGCGTGCGCGCATGCGTTCGACCCGACAGTCTTGTTCCAGCGGTGCTCGGACTGCGGCGGAACTCCCAAGATCGACATCCGGCGCTACCGTTGCAGCCAATGTGGCAGCGACGTGTCTTCGCGTTTTCTTTTTGATGGGTTGGTCTTCGATGCTGCGTACTTCCGGCAGAAGATGTCCGAGCACCGGGAACGCAAGAGTGACCAGAGGGCCCGCCTCCAAGCGCAGTTGATCGAGAACCGATCTCTACCGCTAGATGCCGGTCCGGCTGATCTGGATGCGGTTCCTGGGTTGACTGAGGCCTTGAACAGCTTGATAGCCGGAATTCAGCCCGGGGTCCTACGACTCGACTGCAAAGGCTTTGACCTGTCGCGCTACGAGAGCCACGTTCAGGCCCATTTGGAGCTGTATCCCATAATGTTTGACCAGATACCACCCTTGAGTGATGACGCCCGTCTGGACCGAATTTGGCGCTTCATCGCAATCATATTCATGGCCCACTCCGGGCTGATTGAGATCCAGCAGGAAAGCCAAGCCATCATGGTGATTCGACGTGAAACTGACTGAGAAGGACCGTGAGTTCCTTGAGCTGCTGCGCGGACTCATGCAGTCGCATGATCTGAGCGTTGAGCTGAAGAACGATCGACCGAGTTACATGGTTCTCCGCGGGACTTACGGCGACAAGATCAACCGAGCCTTCCGGATGACGCGCCAGGGCGTTCGCTGGCGATTCCAGCGGGTCTTCAACGACATCTACGTCGCCGCCTTCTCCACGATTCTTCTGATCGAGAAAACCTTCGGCACCGAACTCCGGGAGCACGCAATCCGAATCAGCAAGGAGCGGTACGCACTGCGACAGGAGTTGATGAGCGGCACCGGCCTTGAACGGGAGAGAGGATCCGAACGCGACGAACGCGCGCCATCCGGTGAGCGCCGATGAACGAATCGACGAAGATCGATTTCCGCTACCGCCGGATCGGCCAGCTTGATGACATTACCGACTTGGTCGCGATCGTCTTTCCTGGCAACAAGAACCAGCAGCACGCCGCGGCGCGAATTCTTCTGGCGCTCAGGGCGGCCAAGCAACCCATACCCACTTTGGCCGATCTTGAGTGCCGTTTCAGCATCAGCAGGCGAACACTACAGCGCACGCGCGCGAAGCTCGCTCGTCTGGGTCTGATCGAGCACGTTTCTTGGATGAATAGCCGGTATGGCGGGCGGCAGGGTTGGAAGGTGTCCGGCAGAATGAGCGGTGCGTTGCGTCAGATGGCCGACAAAGTAGATGGCTGGCAGAAGGACCACCGGCCGGAGCGGCGGGAGAAAGATGAGAGGTTGGCGGGACTGCTGAGGTAGATCCACAACAGCACGGTGGCGCTGAGAGCCGAGCGCGGGTGATCACTTCCAGCTCGATCGGCCAAGCGCCAACCCGCGTGGCTGGGCATCGTGAACCCTTTTCAACGGATGTTCCACGGGGCGGGGTATCAGATGTTCCAAGCGCCCCGGCAGCTATGGTCGGCAGGCGCCCGAACTACCTCCGGGGTCGGTACCCGGTGGCCTAACGTGGGTGTGCGTCGTTGCGCGAGAATGGGGATCTCCGTCAGGAGGCGCGGCATACCGGGGTTCGCCGCTGCCTGCAGCGTTGAAAGCCGGCCAACCCCGGCTCCGATTCTCCGCTGCCGGCTTTTCGCAGGACGAATCCATCAGTGCTTCTCGGCCGGTTCTTCGGTCGCTATCAGTGTGGCGCTGTCTCCGGTGATCGGAAGCGCCTGACGGATCGAGCGCACATGAATGTCACGTTGCGGGAACGCAATCACAACGCCCGCTTCGCGAAAAGCGCCGTCGATCGCCTTATTCAGTTCGTGCCGAGTTTTCAGAAAGTAATCGATGCTCGGCACAAAGACACGAAGTTCGAAGTTCAGCGAGCTGTCACCGAAGCCCATGAAAAGAACCTTCGGTGGCGGTTCAGCGAGCACATGCTCGCCCCCGTGGGCAACTCTGTAAAGAAGTTCCTCAGCAAGTTCAATGTTAGATCCATAGGCGATGCCGACCGGGACGATCAACCGTAATGTCGTGTCGGACAGCGACCAGTTGACCACTTGACCGGTTACGAATTCCTTGTTGGGAATGATCAGCTCCTTGCGATCCCAGTCTGTGATCGTCGTGGCCCGAATGCGAATGCGCGTAACGTCGCCGCTTATACCGCCGACAGTGACCGTGTCACCAACGCGTATCGGTCGCTCGAAGAGCAGGATTAAGCCCGACACAAAGTTGGCGAAGATCTCCTGCAGGCCGAATCCCAGTCCCACGGTCATCGCTGCAACAAGCCACTGCACCTTCGACCAACCGATGCCAATAGAGCTGAAGGTCACAACTACGCCGACTACCATTATCGTGTACCGGGCAATCGAAGTGATAGCGAACCTGCCGCCCCGATCAAGCGGCAGCTTGTTGAGGAGGGTGATCTCGAGCAGCCCAGGTATGTTTCTCGCCAGGATTATCGTGACAACGGCGACAAGCACCGCAAGAACCGCGTTGGCCAAGGTCACGTACGCTACCTGTTGGGTGGCCGGCGCGACGGCACCCCCCTCAGAGGCCACGGCGACCGTTGTAACCGTGTACGACCACAGTCTCACGTCCTTCATGAAGTCCAGCGACGGAAGCATGTCCACCCAAATGAACCACATACCGATGACGAGGCCGAGCACGATGAACGAACGCAGGAGCTTCCGAGTCTGCTCGCCAATGGCAACCAGGTCCGAGGTTGGCTCGACAGCTGGGGATGCGCCGGGGCTAGGGGGTATGCCCGGAGCTGGCAGCGCCGCCCGCTCCGCCTGCCTAGCCTTCGCCTGCTGGATCGCCAGGCGGCGTTGTGCCACGAACAGCCATCTTACCAACAGTGCATGTGCAAGCAGGAGCAGAAGGATGAGCCAAGCGGTGTAGGCCAGGCGCTGGGCAAACTCAACCGCGGTGTAGTGGTAGCCGGCGAAAGACATCGCTGCAAGGACAAGTGGCGCCAGCAACGCGGTCAGGTACCAGACATACCGGAAGTTGTACAACCATCCAGTCTTGGTCCGGAGGTACCGGCGAGCCAACACTCCCGTGCGCGGTCGAAGAACACGGTGGCTAAAGGCGGTGAGCGCGACCATGCCAACGATAAAGGCGACCCGGCCGGTTAACTCACGCCAGTTAACATCCGTGTATTGTTCTGTGAAGGAGACGACGCCAATAACGGGAATACCGACAATCGCAAGCCAACGAATGTTCCGGCGCAGAAGTACGACGCTTGTAGAATCCCAGCGGAAGTGCTTTTCGGCCAGTCCTTGCGACCGACATATACGGCGGACAAGCCCAAGGGTGAAGATCAGTAGCGCGGTCGTGCGGAGGGCAGCCCCAACTGCCTCTGCCAGCCCGTAGGCGGCAGCTTCCGTGCTGTCCACAGACGACGGAGTACGCCACGCGAGAAACGAAAGGAGAGTCGGCCAAGGAAGTGCGAGGATCAGCGTGTAAACAAAGGCCTGAAGCGTGAACAGGTAGGAATCAGTCGAGGCCCGCGCGACCTTCTGGCTGATTTCGCGCAGGGACGAGCGAATCTTGAATCGCGCTGCAAACATGGCTGCGACGACAAGCGCGATTATGGCGTAGGTGACCGGGTTGATCGCCGCATCTTGCAGCATCGAGCGGCCGAGCATGGGCCATGCCGGGCTAAGGGCCAGCCAGTCCTCCGGGGGCCTCATTCGATAAAGGGGGCCGGTGCTCGGAATCCACAGTACGTTCCGTTCAATAAACTGGCCGAATTCGTGGACCTTCGCCAGCAGACCACTCGTCGCCGTGCTGAGTTGAATCAGGTCGTTGGTATAGGTTTCGTAATCTTTCTTCAAGCCATCCAACAGGTCTCGGCGCGACTTAAGCAACTCCTGTAAACGGGGCTCGACGCGCGCAAGATTGTACGACACGTCGGATTCGGCTAGAGCATCGAGAACCTCCCGTACGCGGGCATCAAGATCCGCCAGATCCACGCGGTCGTCCTCGGTTTCCGCGTGTCTAAGGCGCGCCTGGGCGAGCTGTCGCCTGATCGACCGCAGGCCAAGCTCGTAGCTGCGGAGGCTATCGAGCTCGGTCCTATGCTGGCGCATTACGGGGCCGATGAACTCCGACATTCCCTCCGTGCCGGCGTTGTCCTGAACGAACTTGAAACCCTTGGCTACCCTCTCGCTGGCTTCCACCACTTGCTTGGCGTTCTGCTTCAGCTCGCTGAGCTTCTGGTTAAGCGCGGCACGCTCCTCCGCCAGTTGCGCATTACGCTCGGCGAGCTCTCGGACGGCGGAAGGGGCCCGGGCCAACTCCTCCTCAGCCTGCTGCTTCTGTCTCTCCACGTCGGCTTGGCGGCGTTCGGTCACCAACGCCTGCAAGGCAGTCGTTCGAGCTTGAGCTTCAGAGACCATCAATCTCACTTCGTCGCGGCGGGCTGCCAGGACGTCGCTTCGAGCGTTGTAGAATCGAAGTTCTTCGTCGTACGCCGTGTTCTCCCGCTCAACCGCGCGTTTCTGCGCTGTAAGCAACACCTTCTTGGCCTGGGCGGTCTGGGGACTTGCGCCAGGGGCCGGGGCGGCGCTGAGCTCTTGGGTGAGTCTCTCGATCCGCCGGTTGGCCTCCGCCAGAAGCTCAGGAATGGCCACCCGTCGGTCCGACCTTTGCTTGGCCTCATCCTCGAGCTTCTTGGCATCGTCTTGCCTAGCCTTGAGGTTGGCCTCTGCTTCAGCCAGCAGCTGTGAGAGCTGCTCCAGGGGCACCTCGGCCGGGACGTCTGCGGCCGGAGCAGCAGCCGGCCGGCTCGCGGCGGCGGCAAGCCGACTCTTGACCTCCTCAAGAACAGCAGGCGCCTCCTCGCGGCCTTTCCGATAGGAATCGATCTTCGAGGCCCAGTTGCCCGCGATGTTGATCTGTTCCAAGGCTTGGTTGTAGAAGCCCAGAAGTTCGGTCTTTGTCGCCTCAGGCAGTTCGGCCGTGGCTTTAATCTGTTGGATCCGGTTCTGAACCACTTCGGCCGACAACTCGGAAACCGGCTCGCTCGGCTGGTCTGGCGGTGCAGCCGGTTGGGTGGCAGGCTGCGCTGGCGGCTGGGTGGGAGGTTCCTGGGCAGCCAACGACGAACACCACAAGCATACGATCACACCGATCCGGGTCACACGGCAATGTGGGTGGCGGCTTCTTCGACGGTGCATCGGCACGTCTCCATCTGAGCGCGGATTCTGCGGGGAAGTGACTCGGGCTGGTACGTTTCCGGCCCGGCAGCCCTCCAGGGGTAAGAGAATAGCATGAGATCGCGCCGCGGGCGACACCTCTGGGCCTTTCCTGCTTTCGCGTGGCGGCGGACGGTACCGCTCCGACGGCGCCGGTACGGCAGGCTTTTCACCAGGATCGACCCCCGGTAGGCTTCAAGCCTGGCGGTTCATTTGGCAGGAATCCTATGCACCTGGAAACCTCGTACCGGAAAGTCGTGCGGTCGCATTCAAACGTCTTGCGCGGAACGGTGAGCGGACACCGGGGGGAAACGACATCGGCTGGACCTGTCGCTCTCTTTTCAACGTCAACCTTGTACAACCGGGACTGATGCCATGGAGCCGAACGAGCAAGGTCAGGGCCGTCCGACTCGCGAGCGCGCTCCAGCGGCCGACTTTATTCTCCGCCCTTTCCGCGAATTCGCGCGGATCCAGGCCGCTGGCGGCATCGTGTTGATCGGGGCAACGGTGATCGCCCTCGTCTGGTCCAACTCACCGTGGGCCGACACCTACAAAGGGCTCTGGCAAACCGCAATTTCGATAGGCGTAGGTGAACACACTCTTACCTTGCCCATCGTGTTGTGGGTCAACGACTTGGCCATGGCGCTGTTCTTCCTACTGGTTGGAGTAGAGATCAAACACGAGATTCTGGTTGGTCAATTGGCAACTGCGAGAAAGGCTGCCTTGCCGATTGTCGCAGCGGCCGGTGGGATGGCCATTCCCGGCATCGTCTATGTCGCTGTGAACGTCGGCCATGACACACTCCACGGGTGGGGCGTGCCTGTGGCTACGGACATCGCATTTGCCCTGGGCGTGCTGACGCTCCTGGGCCCGCGTGTGCCTGTCGGTCTGAAAGTGTTTCTGGCCTCGCTGGCGATCGCGGATGACATCGGAGCACTGGTTGTCATCGCGGTGTTCTACACCGAGCAATTGAAGCTGGGTTACCTGCTCGGTGCTGCCGGGATCATAGGCTTTCTGGCTATTCTGAATCGGCTAGGCTTCCGTCATCCCGCGGTGTTCATGTTGTTCGGCCTGCCGCTATGGTTCATGGTCCACGAGTCGGGTGTCCATGCGACGATCGCGGGCGTGGCCCTGGCGATGACGATTCCAGCCCGCGCGACAATAGACGCACACCAGTTTTTGGCCGAAGGACGCTGGTCGCTGGCCGCCGTTGAGCGGGAGGTGAGCGAAAGCGATCTGATTATGACGAGCGCTAGGCTACTCGGAGCCGTTCATGTGATGGACTCGGCCTGCAGCCAGGTCGAAACACCACTCCAACGGGTTGAGCACGCCCTGCACCCGTGGGTCGCATTTCTGATCATCCCTGCCTTTGCCTTGGCCAACGCGGGGCTAACGGTCGGCGCCTCGGCTGGGTCGTCCCTCGTCAGCCCCGTCAGCCTCGGGATCGTGCTCGGGCTTGTCCTTGGAAAACCTGTCGGAATTACTCTGTCCTCTTGGCTTGCCGTTCGAGTCGGCCTCGCCAGCCTGCCGAGTGGGGTTACTTGGCGGCACTTGCTGGGCGCGGGTTGCCTTGGAGGTATTGGTTTCACCATGTCACTCTTCATCGCTCATCTGGCATTCGAGAGGCCAGTGTACATCTATCAGGCGAAAGTGGGGGTCCTCGCCGCGTCTGTGATCGCGGGCCTAGTTGGCTGGGCTGTGCTTGCACGGCGGACACCCTCCGGCTCAGCAAGCCCGGAGCATGGCCCAACGCCATGAGTCTGATGTTGGTGCGTACGGCATGCCTCCGTGAGACAGCCCCCCGGCCACTTCGTGCTCTGCCTGAACTCTGCGAGCATTCGGTCGGCGGTCGCGCTAACGGCTGACTAGACGGCGGGCGCCCATCCATCGCCCATTCCGATTCGGCGTGCGTCGGCGCGGGAGGCCGCGAGTGCCGGTCAATATCACAGGCCCGGTTTGACGCCACCCGAACCGAGGCTGCGATAGCCAGCGGTGCGAAGCCGTGTTACCCTGTAACCGCAGTCTGACGTGGAGTTGGGCCCTGGAGTCCGTAATCCAGGTAGAGCCTGGGGGCGACCCGCGCATGGAACGATCGCGCGTCCGCCAAGTTGGCGCATCGTAAAGAGCGAGCGGGTGGCCGTGTCTTCCATCATCGCGGAGGGCTATGGATTGCAGTGACAGTGAAAGAGTGTGGCATGCGTTTCCAGGCGAGCGGGCGCTCGGGCAGAGGACTGGTGTGGTTCGCGGCGCGGTAATTCGGCGAACTCAAGTGCCGTTGCTAGCGGTCAAGAAGGACGGCAAGGGCCTGGAGTTCCTCGAAGCGCTGTCGGCGATGTGAGTTGATCTCGGCTTTTGAACGCTGGCTCGTCACCAATGCAGATTCTCACGCTCAACTGCGGAAGCTCGACACTCAAATTCCACTTGTTGGAATTAAGCCATGAGAAGAACGCCGTTACCATAGAGCGGCACTTGGCACGAGGCTCCGTCGACCGAATCGGTGACCCATCGGCGACGGTCGAGCTTACGAGGGGCGAGGGCACGCGCATATGCAAGACCGTGCACAGCCCTGACCATACCACTGCGATTCGCCACGCGTTGGACTCTCTTGAAGATCTGCCCCTGCCAGACTTGGTCCGTGCTGGCGCTGTCGGCCATAGGGTCGTGCACGGTGGGGAGAGCTTCGTCGAACCAACCTTACTGAGCGAAGATGCAATCGGGTCGATTGACGCACTCAGTGAGCTTGCACCGGTTCACAATAAGCCGGCGGTTGCTGCCATGCGTGCGATGCGAGAAGCACTCGGTCCCGACGTCCCGATGGTTGCGGTGTTCGACACGAGCTTCCATAGATCTATGCCGCATCGAGCTGCTCGATATCCGCTTCCGTCAGATCTGACTGAGAGACACCACATCCGCCGGTACGGTTTTCACGGGCTGGCTCATCGGTACATGACCGAGCGGTACGCAGCACTAACGGGCAGCGAAATCGACAAGACCAAGCTGATCACTCTCCAATTGGGAAACGGATGCTCGGCGGCAGCGGTTGCGGCTGGACGATCGGTGGACACGTCGATGGGCTTCACCCCCGCCGAAGGTCTCATGATGGGCACCCGTTGCGGGGACATCGATCCGACGCTTGTCGGTTTTCTTAGTCGCCGGGAGCACGTCGATGCTATCGAAGCGGAGCGGTGGTTGAGCACCCGATCCGGGCTTCTGGGCGTATCGGGCCGATCTCGCGACATGAGAGAACTCCTTGACGCCGCGCGGCAAGGAGACAAGAACGCCATCTTGGCCATCGATATGTTCTGCTACCGTGTGCGGAAGTACATCGGTTCCTATTCGGCCGTACTCAACGGTGCAGACGCAGTGATCTTCGGCGGCGGAATCGGCGAGAATGCCCCGGAAGTGCGAAGGCGGATCTGTTGCGAAATGGGCTGGTGCGGGTTGATCCTAGACAACGACCGCAACACACAGGCTGTTGGAATCGAGGGACGGATCAGTGCGGACCATGCTGGTCTTCACGCGTATGTGGTCGCGGTCGATGAGGCGGTTGTGATTGCCAGCGATACTTATCGTTGCGTGAAGGGGATGCGTCATCCTGGAACTTGAGGAAAGAAAGAATTGCACACTAGAGGCGTTCTACTGCCATCCTGGAGCGAGTTATGAGTCAAACACGCGAGAGCGAGATGATTCGAACAGAGGAATGGGTTGAGCTGTACCGCGAGAAACACCCGGCGGCAGATGAATGGGCGGTCGGATACGGCTCCATCGACCATTCTGTTGAGACCCAAGCCCGGGTGTTCTCAATGGCAGATCAGCTTGCCACGCGCGGTACGCAGGGTGACGGCATACCGTTTTTCGAGCTTCTTCGCGCAGCAGATCGCATAGCCAGCGCCGGCATGTGGCTGGTGGTGCACGAGACGTATGCGCGCAGCGTCTATTTGGATGGACGGGACCTGCGACCGGAGGATTTCAAGTCCCGGCCTGAGGGACACACGGGCGGTTCGTTGAACATGGTTCCGGCGTACGTTGGTTATATGGCCGCCAACGCCGCCACAGGTGACACGCGCTCCTGGATCATGGGGCAGGGCCACTGCGTCGCCGCGATCGATAGCGTCAACTTGCTGCTCAATAACATGACCCCTGCGCATGCCGAACGGTACTCGCTCACAGACGAGGGGCTCACGCGATACGTAAGAGATTTCTACTCTTATCAGTTCACTAAGGATGGCAAGCAGGACTCCCCGCTCGGGAGCCATGTCAACCCCCACACCGCCGGGGGACTTGCGGAGGGCGGGTACCTTGGCTTTGTGGAACTGCAGTATGTCCACATGCCGCTGCGCGATGAACGGCTTGTAGCATTCCTCAGCGACGGCGCGTTCGAGGAGCAGCGCGGCAGTGACTGGGCCCCCCGCTGGTGGCGGGCCGACGACTGCGGACTCGTCTCGCCCATCATGATTAACAATGGCCGGCGTATCGACCAAGAAACCACGATGTCGCAGCAAGGCGGAACGGACTGGTTCTTGCGCCACCTGCAATTGAACGGTTTCGACCCAATCATATTTGATGGGCGGGATCCGGCCGCGTTCTGCTGGGCCATCTATGAGATGGAGAGTCGCTTGGCTGCGGCCAGTCGGGCGGTGAAATCTGGTCGCGGAAGCTACCCGGTTTGTCTGCCCTATGGAATAGCGGTGGCGCCAAAGGGCGCCGGTTTCTACGGTGAGGGGACCAACCTTGCGCATAATC